>JAUWTT010000396.1 GCA_030614585.1 Acidobacteriota bacterium | reverse complement strand
TTAGTCCCAGCTTTTTGTAAGCCTTATCGCGCTTCCTGACAAGATCTTTGGGCCGAAGACCCAATTTGACAAAGAGGCTTCGAAGCTCCTCGACGGATAAGGGCTTCTGTGTGTACTCTCGATAGGAGTAGTCAACTCCCTTTTCGTTAATCAAGGCCACGGCCTTGCGACAGGCCCCTCAGGTCTTTTTGCAGATCAGTTCAAGCATTGCCCCTCCCTTCTAAAAAACAGATCGTGGCGACCCCATATTTCCCGATCAAACACTACAGTGCTCGGCTTCTATGGAGATTCAATCTTGCCACACCTTTATTTCGGATAGAATAGTGCCCGTGGCTCAATGTCCTTCCTGCACCTCAACAATACCGGAAGATTGCCGCTACTGTCCCCATTGTGGCCAACTGATCGACGTGTCGGCTGCAGTGACGCGCCCTGCAGTTCTTTCGGGAGACCAGTCGGCTCGAAAGGATTCACAAACCAGCCTGGGACCGCATTCCGACCCTGGCATCCGTTCAGGTGGCTTTACGGCCGGCCAAGTGGTTAACGGGCGGTACAGAATCGAGGCATTGTTGGGTAGAGGCGGCATGGGAGATGTCTACCGGGCAGAGGATCTAAAGCTCGGCCAGATTGTGGCTTTGAAGTTCCTTCAACCCGATCTTTCGCATGATCCGGAGAGGCTCAGTCGCTTTCTTGACGAGGTCCGCGTCGCGCGCACAGTTTCTCATCCTAATGTCTGCCGGGTCTACGACATCGGAGAGGTTGACGGACAACATTTCCTGAGCATGGAGTACATTGCAGGGGAGGATCTGGGCGGTCTGCTTCGCCGAATTGGCCGTTTACCCGAAGACAAGGCCCTGGACATTTCGCGACAACTTTGTGCGGGCCTGGCTGCTGCCCATAAACAGGGCATTCTCCACCGCGATCTCAAACCGGCGAACATCATGCTGGACAGCGATGGCATGGTTAGGATCACCGACTTCGGCTTAGCATCACTCGTTGAGGAAATTGATCAGGCCGACGTGCGCTCGGGCACCCCTGCATACATGTCACCCGAGCAGTTACATGGCGTTGAAGTATCGACGCGGAGTGACATCTTTTCCCTGGGACTTGTTCTCTATGAGATTTTCACAGGCAAACGCGTGTTTGACGCGAAAACATTTGAGCAGCTGACAAGCCTTCACGACACCCCCAGAGTTTCGCCTCGCGATCTGAACAAAGGGGTCGATGCTGCCGTTGACCGGGTTATCCTGAAGTGCCTGGAAAGCAATCCGGAGTTGCGACCGGAGTCTGCGCTCGACGTCGCAGCTGCCCTTCCCGGGGGAGATCCTTTGGCAGCAGCTTTGCTGGCTGGTGAAACCCCCTCGCCGGAACTGGTTGCGGCAGCAGGCTCAAGTGGGAAGCTCGCCCCTCTCCCAGCTCTGTTGTGCCTCGGAGCAGTTGTCCTGGGCGGTCTTGTCCTGGCGTTCCTGGGCAACTTTGGCTTACTTGGACTGGTCCCGCTGACACGTCCACCCGAGGCTCTGGTTGATACAGCACAGAACCTGCTCAGAGAATTCGGGTATGAGGAACCATTCTGCGACAGTGCCTATGGGTTTACCAACAACCGGGATTACCTGCAACACATCGATGAGAGCGATTCGTCCCTTGATCGATGGGCCATTCTTGGCACAGGGAGACCACCCGGCATCTTTTTCTGGTATCGCCAGAGCCCCCGGCCGCTCGCCGGCACACGCAGTTCTCAAGTCCACTACGACGATCCCCCGCCTCTGATCTCGGGGATGAAAAGGCTGAATCTGACACCTGACGGCCTCCTGATGAACCTGGAGATCGTACCTGTCGAGGGGAGTGGTGAGACCGCCGATCCTGCCCTTGACTGGGGGGCGGTTTTCGAGAAGGCTGGGTTGGATTTGGACAACTTTCGGGAATCAGAAAGTGGCTGGATACCCCCAGTCTATGCAGATCAGCGCGGAACCTGGGTTGGCAAATCGCGCGATTCAGGGAGCAGCGAAATCCGGGTCGAAGCGGGCGCGTTCAGAGGGCGCCCTGTCTACTTTCATACGATTCATCCCTGGACCAGGGAACTGCGGATCGAACCCCGAGTAACGACCTCAGGCGAGATCCTCTCCGGCATCCTGGGAGTGATCTTTCTCAGTGCGATGATCCTGGGAAGCATACTGCTGGCACTAAGGAACATTAAGAAAGGTCGAGGCGACCAAAGCGGGGCTTTCAAGATCAGCCTCTACCTTCTCCTCACCAGCCTCCTTGCCTGGGTTCTACAGGCCCATCACGTTGCGGATCTATCCGAAGAAGTTTTTCTCATTGTCCGTGCTATTTCTATCTCTCTTTTCTACAGCTGCCTGGTGTGGCTTTTCTACGTTTCTCTCGAACCCTATCTAAGACGAAGATGGCCCGAGGGAGTGCTCTCCTGGAGTCGCCTCCTTACGGGGCATTTTCGTGATCCGCTGGTGGGAAGAGACTTGCTGATCGGCACAGTGTTCGGGACACTTCTCGCAATTCTGATTACCGGTGGGTCCTGGCTCACAGGCGTCCTGACCTCAACGCCTCCGGTACCACATACTGTCGAGACCACCAATCTGCTTGGCCCGCTGTTTGTCATTGGAAACCTGTTAGAAAACCAGCTCTCGGCGGTCGCCTCAGGAATCGGCTTCTTCTTTGTGCTGCTATTGATGCGCTTGCTTCTGAGGAAAGACTGGCTTGCGCTGCTGGTCGTCTTTGGTTTTGCCGTGGTTCAGAACGCTCTTAGAGCCCCAGACCTTAGCGGAACGTTCATCGTGACCGTGTTCATGATGGCTCTGGCTTGGTGCCTCGTTGTATTCCTGATGCTTAGATTTGGTCTTCTCGCCGGTGTGGCCGGGCTATTTTCAGCAAACTTCCTGCTTTCCAACCCACTCATGACTGATTTTTCGGCCTGGTACGCAAGTGTGATCGTGTTTTCCCTCGGAGTGGTTATCCTGCTGGCAGGTTATGGCTGTTTGATTTCAATCGACCGAAGCAGGTTCGCCATCGGCGATCTGGACTAACCCGCACCCTCACTCTGGATTCCATTCTCGAAAGAACTGTGATCAGTATCACACCTTCCATGGTATGATTAGGCGTACATATGAACAGTGGCTTGTATCTACTTCACGAAACAGCACCTCAGGTTAGAAATCACGTCGAATCGAAAAGGAGAAAAAACATGATCAGAACTACTTTAGGCAGACTTTCCGTTACCGCATTGTTTTTAGTGTTTATGGGATCACTGTGTTTCGGCTCTGAGATCATTATTATTGATGTCTCCCCCAACGTCCTGAATCTCCAGAGTGAAGGGAAAGTCGTGACGGTCCACACGGACATTGCCTATGGGGCAGTGGACGTATACACCGTTTATCTCAACGGCGTTAAAATCAGCAGCTGGAAAGCCGACGACAGAGGGTTCTTCGTAGCTAAATTTGCAATCGGCGAGATCAAGGATCTTTATCAGGACGATGACAAGGAGTGCCCTGTCCTCAGCACACTGACGTTGTACGGCTTCGACACTCAAGGCGAAACCTTTGAAGGCTCGCAGAAAATCATGGTCATCGATAATGTACCGGCAGGCGGCAAATAGCTGCTTGGACCTTCAGTCATCAACCTTTCACATTGAGCGGGAACGCCGTTGCGAGCTGTCCGAGTTTGTAACGAGTTCCCCGCTCTGGAACCATCTTTCCGCCACCGCGTGACCCATTTGCAGCCGAGCGGAAGATAAGCTTCCAGCTTGTCATGTCGGTTTGCAGTGACGGCCTGGAAGGCCATCTTCCTGCCGCGACCTCTTTGCGGCTTGGCGTGAGATGAACCCGTTTCACGCAAAGGCGCCAAGACGCTAAGGGAATATTTGATTACGAGCACCCCCCATCCATCACCGTGATGATCAAAAGGCATTCTCTATCTGGGCCAGGCTGACACCCAAGACGGACTGTGCGATTCTGTCGAGCGCCTGCTCCGGTCCGGTGAAATGAAAGGTCCGGTGAAAATGCCTGATTGCCTCCCCAGGAAGCAGTTCCACGGCGGGTGACGAGGTTTCCAGTTCATAGAAAGGACCCAACGGCTTTGCCCCTGGCTCCGGAGGACCGTCGTTGTAGCTGTTCACGACATCACCAGCATATGGCGCCTCCTGAATCTCCCACATGGAGTTGACGTAATCGACAGCGCCCGCTGGTTTGCTGTATTGCACAACAGTCAGCGTCTTGCTCCCGGAATCCCAGCTCCCCAGCACATCAACTGACCGCAACGGACTAAGGCCAATTTTGGCCCGGTACTCACCGTCGGCCTTGAAGAAGATTGCCTCAGAAGAAACAACCAGCCGGTCGGATGGAACCTCTCCAAAATAGGCATCATTGACAATCGGCCCCAGCTCAGCTTCGGGGCCTGGTGAAAAGGGGATCACAACCGTAGTGTCCGGTGAAGGTACATACATGCCCAGGATCCAGATCGAAAGAAGCCCTCTTTCCTTGCTCCAACCTTCCTCACCAGCGTTGAAGAGTGAGTTCTCACTCTGAAAAGCCACGAATTCCACTTCAGACGGGAGCTCCACTTCCAGAACTGCCTCCACCTCCGGAGTCTCCAAAAGACTCACGTCGCGTTCGATCCGGAGTTCGAAACTCGTACCAGAG
>JAUWTT010000196.1 GCA_030614585.1 Acidobacteriota bacterium | reverse complement strand
GGAGTTTGGTAAGGGATTTTCGATTTACGATTTACGATTTTCGAATTCTAGACATGCGGCCACCGTTAACCTATAACCGATGACCCTCCTTCGCTGAAGCTTATGGAGGGCAGGCCGCTCACTACTTACTTCTTACTTCTCACTACTTACTCCCCCACCGACACCCTACCGCCACCGTCGCTTGCGCTCCAACAATCTCTCCGCCGGTTGGTGACCTGCAGCAGCAGCCTGCTTAACCAACGACCACCCCTCCTTCAGCTTCCAATATCGGACTAGACTCAGGCCCAATCCGTAAATATGTTTCGGCTGTGGGTCCTGTGCCACCAGGTACTGCCACTGCTCGGTTGCTTCATGGTAGAGGAAAAGTGCATCCAGGCACACCGTCAGATTGATCCGAGCCCATGAAGCATCCGGATCAAGGCGGAGGCCACTTCGGTAATCCTCGACAGCCTCCTTGAAACGGCCCAATTTCTGCTCCACATAGGCCTTATGCAGCAGATACTCAGTCTTCTCCTCTTCAAGACAAAGACGCTCGAGTAGCGGCAAGGCGTCCGCCCACCGGCCCTGATTCTCCATTCTGATCGCGTGTTCGAAGCGTACTTGACGAGCTGCATTCTCAATCTCAGTATCGCCGGGGCTGACCTTGTAGGCTTTTTCGAGATAGCGGAGAGCATCTTCGGCCCTTCCCACCGAACTCAGGCAGAAACTAAGTTGCAACAATACGCCGGTATCCAGGGGATAAGCTGGTTCCACCTTCATGAACTCTGAGATCGCTCCATCCCAATCTTCAGCTAACTGCTTCCGGTAACCCTCGAGTAGATGCAGATTGTCTTGTCTCTGAGTTGAAGACTCGAGTAACGAAACGGCCGAGTCAAGATCGCCCCGGGTCACATAGAGCCAAGCCAGCTCTTGAGTAGCCCGAGAACTGGAGGGATTGTGCTCAAGGATCTGATTGTACAACTCGAGAGCCTTTTCGGGCTCCCCTATCTTGCGGTACAAATGAGCGAGAAACAGCGTTCCCGTCGCAAACTCGGGAGTCTCGGCCGTGGCTTTCTCCAGAAGTGGTACCGCTTCCGAGGGTCGGCCTTCTGAAACCAGTTCCAAGGCTTTCATATAGAACTCGAATGCACTTTCCAACCTGGCGGCGGTCTGCCTGTAATTCTCCGCTTCTGAAGCCACACCCAGTTCCTGATAGAGTTCAGCCAGGAGTGACGGATAGAGTGGGTTCTCGGGGTCCGCGTCGTGGGCCATCTCCAAGAACTCAATGGCGCGCCCGGGATGACCCAAATGCCTTTCTTTGTCGCTCAGCCGCAAGAGAATCCGGGCATCCTCCGGAGCCAGGGCCCGAGCCAGCTTCAACTCTTGAACCGCTCTATCCGGCCGGCCACTCTGATCTAACAGCAGCGCATAAAGACGTCTGTACCTCGGATCATGCCCATCCAGTTCCACCGCCCGAGCACTATTCTCCAGAGCCTCCTCTTCGCGGCCTCGCTTAAAAAGAGCCCTGGCTAATTGGTGACGAAGAAAGGCTTGATCGTTTCCAGCCTCGAGCGCCTTCTCATATAGGGCAACGGCAGCTCCGGAATCCCCACCGGCCAATTTCAGATCGGCGAGTATCCGCAAGAGGGTAGGATTCACCTGCGGTTGCTCGAGAGCTCTCCTAACCAGACGAACACTTTCCGAAGTCTTTCCGAGTTTCATCGACAGCGCCCCTGCTGCGACCAGTAGATCCGGGTCCGTGGGGAACTGCTCTAGCCCTGTACGTGCCACCTGAAGGGCTTCCTCCCAACGAAAATCAACCATCAAACTCGCAACCTGCTGCCTGTACTCATTGATCGACTGTGCGAACAGCCAGGAACAGGTGAAAGCCCAGAAGAATATCGAAAAAACTCTCCGGCGGATGAGTGTCAGATTCATCGCGTATTTTCTTAAGTTGGGTTGGTGTCAGCGTTGCTGCATTTTACCCAGGAACAAGATACTGAATGACGGCCCTTACTATTATGTCACGTAAGGGGTTAAGAGGACTGTGTCGTAACTTGAACTGAGAGGCGTTCGGGAAGCATACTTAGGCTGCCCGTTTTTGTCTTTGGTGTCGGTGGCCCGGAACGCATGAGAGTCTCTATTATCTTCTTACTTCTCAGTTTTGTCGTGGCGTTCAGCCCTCTCACGGCAGAGGACTCATTTCGAAGCTGGACCCTTCCAAAAGCAGTCGAAATCTTGACGAAATCGGCTTGGGTTAGGCAGGAAACCTTCACCCGGGTTGTGGGGGGAGTTGGCAGCGGCATCCAGGGAGAAAAAGAGATCTATAACACCTACTTCGTGCGGCTCATTTCCGCTGAACCCGTTCGCCAGGCATACGCTCGAGTCAAACTGATCAATGTCGGCTACGATCAATTACCCGACGAGGAGAAACAGCGAGTTAATCGGGAGATAGAAGAGATCGTCGATCTCGATGTCTCCGAGTGGATTGTTGTGGCTGTCAGTTTCCGCTCCAATAACCATAACCAGGAAGCGGGCTTCGATCGGTTTCTTGAAAGGCAATCCCTGGAAACCATGAAGAACCGGGCTTACCTCTCAACTGAGAAGTTTCCTCGGATTCAACTGGACGCCTATTACCCACCGAGGGAGGCAAGCGTAGGGGCGAAATTCGTCTTTCCGAGAAACCTCGAAGGCGTTCCTGTCGTCACACCTGATGACGAGACAATTGTGTTCGAATTTGACACACCAGGAAATGAACCTGTTATGAGAGCGACTTTTCCAGTTCAAGAAATGATCATTTCGGGTAAACTTATATTATGAAGCGGGTGGCGCTGCTGACAGTTTTGACTCTACTCTTTCTTGGCGGAAGAGTGCTCGCCACTGCAGCTACCGTCGAAGGAACTGTCCAGGAAACCTCAGGTGCTGCTTCTCCGAATGCTGAGCTGTTGGTCGTCAATTCTTCGACCGGTGAGACGACTAACGTCACTACCGATGATGCCGGACAATTCTCAGTCCAGCTTTCCCCGGGAAATTATCGGATTTATCGGCAAGAAGATGGTGAGCAGACCCTTCTAACGAAGATCCTGGTGGAGGAGGGTGAAACTCGAGAACTCAACCTGAAGCCCACCGAAGAAGGCGAATCATCACTAGCCGCAATTCGGGAGTACGAGATTGGAGTCACGAAAACCTCGACTTTAAACTCTCAGAACCTATCCGACCTCATTAATCCCTTTCCGGCCAGGAAGCAGGGCAGGTTTTACGGATCGCTTTATGCATTCCACCGTAATGACAACTTCGATGCACCAAACTACTTCGATCCTCCAGGCGAACCCCTGCCGGAATATAAGCGAAACCAGTTTGGTTTCACGTTGGGAGCGCAGCTTTCGTCTGCGATCTTTCTGTTCGGCAGCTATGACGGATTGAGAATCAACCAAGGCTCCACCCTTCTTTCCCATGTTCCCAGTCCAGCTATAAAGGGCGGTGACTTCAGCGAATTGGAGACCCCGATTATCGACCCATTGACCGGACTCCCTTTTCCCGACAACAGCATCCCTACAGACCGTATCAGTCCAGTCGCTTCACGGCTCTTGGAAGTCATTCCCGACCCGAATAGAGAGGATCCAGATCGCAACTATGTGAACAACGATCCGCTGGTGCGGAACCATGATCACATCAACACGCGAGTCGATATAGACCTGAACGCTCGATCCAAGCTGTTCGTTGAGTATGCCTACACGAGATCCAACCGGGCTTATGTGCATAATCTCCCGACCTTCAACTCCGACGGGGTGGGAAGAGACCACGAGGCTTCCTTATCTTATAACTGGTCGGCATCCGAACGGTTGCTTACCTTTGCTAAGGTCGAGTTCGACAGAGACAGCAATTACAGGCTTTCGAGGAATGCTGGAAATGAGGGTCTGCTGGAATCGCTTGGGATCTCGGGCCTCAGTGTTAACGACCCCCTCGAGGAGGGATATCCAGCCTTCAACCTGAACGGGTACACATCGTTTGGGGACCGTTCATCTCCAACCAGCTCAGTCCGGAACCGCCTCTCTCTGGATACGAGTCTGACTTACGTCAAGAATAATCATACTTTTCGAGCAGGCTTCGAAATCGGGGGACGTCAACTGAACGACTTCAGGTCGGACGGACTTTACAGAGGGGCGTTCTCTTACAACGGCACCTACACAGGAGATGGTTTCGCAGATTTTCTCCTGGGCATACCCGATTCGGCTACCCACGGGATTGGAGCTGATCGAGCGGACCTGAGACGTAACCAGTTGGAGTTCTCTTTCCGAGACCAATGGAAAGTGAAGCCCAATCTGTCTTTCGCGTACGGGGTGACGTATCGATTCATTCCCCCGTATCATTCGATAGCTAACAACGTTTCGGGGTTCCATCCTCTTCTATTCGAGCCACCGACCGATGGCGAGATCATTATCGCCGGTTCGGAGCGTGCTTCTGAATTGGGATTCGATGGTGCGGTGCCGGGGTCTCTGGTTTTCCCGGATAAGAATGACTGGTCTCCCAATCTCGGCCTGTCCTTCAGCCCGATGGGCAACAACCAACTGGTGATGCGGGCGAGTTATTCCATCTGGTACGATCCGCCGAGCCAATGGTACTTTACGCGTACACTCACCCGAAACTACCCGTTTTACTTCATAGAGACAGCAGAGTCGTCAGACACGGAGCCGAGCATCAACATCGAAGATCCTTTTGGCAGTGGTGCCACCCCCGAAATGACAATGCGCG
Source organism: Acidobacteriota bacterium (assembly GCA_030614585.1). Classification (GTDB taxonomy): domain Bacteria; phylum Acidobacteriota; class UBA6911; order RPQK01; family JAPXNP01; genus JAUWTT01. The sequence goes on along the minus strand of JAUWTT010000196.1, from coordinate 2,567 downwards.
GGATGGAACCCCGATTGAAGAATGGATACGGCCATTTCTGGAGACTGGCTGTCAACAACGAGTTCGCCAGGAACTGGAGCCTGGAAATGACATATGTGGGCCGGAAAGGCTCGAGTGACACACGCACCATTCCTGGAAACGTACCGTTGCCCGGTGAAGGACAAATCCAGGCACGGCGACCGAATCCCAGTTTTGGCCGATTTTCAATCGTTAATAATGGCGGGAGTTTCTCGGGACACAGTTTGGATCTAACTGCTCAGAAGAGACTTTCGGCCGGCCTATCACTGCGTTCAGGCTTTGCGTGGAATCGGATTCTTTCCGACGAGATTTATGGAGATCCATCAAACCCAAGGGACTTGAGAGCCGAAAAAGCAACGTCCAACTGGGTTCCGAAACGCAGGTTTTTCATCAACTACATTGTCGACTTGCCCCTGACGTCCATAGCCCCCCTCCAGGATACCTCGGCTTGGGTTAACTGGGCTCTCGAGGGCTGGCGCGTCTCCGGGATCACCGAGATTCGAGATGGCAGAGTCTTCACTGTTACCCTCCCAGGCGACCCCAATAATGATGGCGTTTACGGAGACCGCCCCGACCGACTCTCTTCTGGAACCCTTCCTTCAAGTGCTCAATCAATTGATCAATGGTTCGACACAAGTGCTTTTGCTGAGCCGGCACCCTACAGCTTTGGAAACTCGGGCAGAAACATTTTGACAGGTCCGGGTTACCAGGCTTGGGATGTCAGCGTGATTAAACAGACGCGCTTCTCAGATGGTGATTTGCTCGAGTTTCGGCTCGAGTTCTTCAACGCATTCAACCACGCTAATTTCGACCGTCCGAACTCTAGCTTCGGAACCGATCTGTTTGGCAAGATTTTTGGTGCTGCTCGCGCAAGAGAAATCGAGATCGCCCTGAAGTACTCGTTCTAACCCAACCTTCTACTCCCTATGCCCCCTCTTCGCGCTCGTGATCCTGCTCGTAATCGTAATCGAAATTCAAAAGTCGACATTAAGAAATCGAAAATGGCTTGTTGTGCGCGCACGAGCACGACGGTGCTCTGGTTGGCAATCTCAAGTTCCTGATCAGTACAGAAACATCGGCTTGTCCATAACATTGGTCATTTTGGGCTGATACTGATCGAGATCGTAGAACGTGTCGACATCGACACGCTTGACGCCGTCGGCGACGACGTCAAGGTCTTCATGGCCATACCGGCCCTCCCGAAGCACCACCAGGCGACCCGTCTCGCCCTTCTGGATCAGGTCAATGGCAAGACTCCCATAGTTGGCTGAAACCATCCGATCCAACGAATCGGGGGCTCCACTTCTCATCAAATAGCCGAGCTGTTGATAGATAATATTCCGGCCTGTCCGGCGCCGGATTTCCGCAGCGGTCACGTTTCCGATTCCGCCCAGCTTACGGTGGCCGTAAGCATCCGCAGGGCCCGTTTCGAGAATCTCCCCTCCAATCATCCGAGCCCCTTCGGAAATGGTCAAAACTGCATAGTTGCTGGGGCTCCGCTCCTGATCGTCGGCCAAAAGCCTGGCCAGTCTATCCGGATCAAACGGGACTTCACTGATGATCGCCCTGTCAACACCCGCCAGGTAAGCAGCCATCAGGGAAGTTTCGCCGGAATTCCTCCCAAATAGTTCTACAATACCGATTCTCTCGTGCGAGCCAATCGATGTCCTCAACTGAGTGATGTACTCAACACTTCGGCTCACAGCAGTGGAGAACCCGATGCAGTAATCGGTCCCGTAAACGTCATTGTCCATCGTTTTCGGGACTGCTACGACCTTGACACCCTCCTGATGCATACGGTGGGCATAGCTTAGAGTATCGTCACCTCCAATTGGAATCAGGGCCTCAATACCCAGACGATCCAGCACCTTCAAAACGTGCTCAGTCAAATCGACGGACTTGCGACGTTCCTGTGCTGCAGACGTATTCCGAAGGAACAGTGGGACGTGTTCTTTGTCGACGCTCGAAGGATTAGTGCGAGAAGTATGAAGAAAGGTGCCGCCGGTCCTTCCAACAGTCCGCACCAAATCTTTCGTGAGTTCAACCGTATGCTTTTCCGGTGACTCTTCTTCGTCCAGGTTGTAATTCAGGAGTCCCCGCCAACCTCGGCGGATTCCGATTACCTCATCTCCGTCGTCCGTGGCCCTGTAAACGACTGCCCGAACACACGGATTAAGGCCGGGCACGTCTCCGCCGCCAGTCAAGATTCCAATTCTCTTACCCATAGAAGTATCCTGAAATCAGAAAATAGCGAATTCTACCAAAGTTAGCGATCCTCCTCAAAATGGCACCCGGAGGGACCGAGGTTCTCGGATGCCATCTTGGATACGGTGATCAGCGAGCGGTCAGGTAAGGAAAACAAGTCCACTCCCGGCTAAATAACCAAGTCGGGAATGTCCACCCACCGCCGCTCAGTCCATGACTCAAGGCCCTTCTCTGCTAACTGCACTCCCTTCGCACCCTCGGAAAGGTCCCAAGGGAAAGGTAAATCGTCGAACACATGTCTCAGGAAAAGTTCCCACTGAGCCTTAAAAGCGTTACCCAACGGC
>JAUWTT010000367.1 GCA_030614585.1 Acidobacteriota bacterium | reverse complement strand
TCTGGAGTATTGGACTCTGTCCCTTTCTCGATCAGTGAGGAAACATGCTCAATAAGTACAGTATCCGAACCAAGGTCCTGATAATCCTCTCTTCGACTGCAATCCTTGCTGCAGGCATCAGCTCCTACCTTGGATACCGGGTAGCCAGGGAAGCACTGACTGATCAGGCCTTTGAGCAACTCGTTGCCGTTCGTGAGATGAAGGCAGACCATGTGGAGGATTACTTCACTCATATTTCGGATCAAGTCCTCACCTTCTCAGAGAACAGGATGATTATTGAAGCTGCTACGGCATTCCGGACTGCCTACCGGAACATCGAAGCAGAACTGGCTTTGGATGAGAATCAGATTGGGGAAAACGAGCGGGAGTTACGCATGTACTACCAGGATCAATTCCTGCCCCGACTCAATGCCAATCTGATGGAGGAAGTCCCGCTTTCAGACTACTGGCCTGAGGGGCAGACTGCAAAGACCCTGCAGCATCTCTACATCTCGTCGAACCCCTTTGAGACTGGAGGTAAAGAAACGTTGGATGAGTCCCCAGATGGGAGCAGTTACAGTAGAGTGCATGCGCTCTTCCATCCGGTCCTGCGAAGCTATCTCGAGAACTTTGGCTACTACGATATATTTCTCATTGATCACGAGACCGGTCATCTTGTCTACAGTGTTTTCAAAGAGGTCGATTTCGGGACATCTCTATTGAGCGGCCCTTATCGGCAGACTAACCTGGCCAGAGTATTTCTAGCCGCCAGAGACGCGTCCACACCCGACTTCGTAAGACTTGAGGATTTTGCAGGCTACCATCCATCTTATGGAGAGCAGGCGTCGTTCATTGGATCGCCCATCTTCGACGGTACGGAAATGGTCGGAGTCCTGGTCTTCCAGATGCCAGTGGACCGGATCAATGAAATCATGACCACCCACGCTCAATGGGAATCGGTAGGTCTGGGCAAATCAGGAGAGACGTATATCGTCGGTGAGGATTTTACTGTTCGGAACCAGTCCCGGTTCCTGATTGAAGATCCGGGCAGGTTTTTTGCTGATTTCGGGCAGGTGGCAAGTCGCGTTCAGGTTGAGACCATCCAGAAGCTGGGAAGCTCGATCGGATTACTGAAGGTCAAGACTGAAGGAACCGAGAAAGCTCTCCGAGGTGAAACGGGAACCGGGAGATTTCCAGATTATCGTGGCGTAGAAGTTCTGTCAGCCTTTCGGCCGTTAGCGATTCAAGATGTCAATTGGGCCATTATGAGCGAAATGGATGTCAGTGAAGCCCTGGAAGCGGCAACCTCACTTAGAAACCGTGTCCTAATTCTCTTGGCAACACTTACCATCCTGATTTTCATAGTCTCCCGTGCCTTTTCTCGTAGTCTTACCCGTCCCATCAGCGCGCTCTCAGAGACCGCAAAGCGTCTGGCAGAAGGTGACCTTGATGTCGAAATCGAAAAGACGAGTGAGGACGAGATCGGTGAGTTGGCCGACGTTTTTGAGGTTATGCGGTCCTCATTTCGAGATCTTGTTAGGAGACAGGCGGACTCGATCGAAGCGCTTTCCACGCCACTGATCCCAGTACACAACGATGTTGTTGTTATGCCGATTGTTGGGTCGCTGGATTTAGAGCGGGTTCAGAAGATCAGGGAGACGCTTGTCGAAGGACTTCATGAAACAGGCGCGAAGTTTGCAATTCTGGACCTGACCGCCGTGCGGGACCTGGACGGTAATGCGGCGTCTGGAATTATCCGATCTGCGCAGGCGGCGCGCCTACTGGGGGCACGGGTCATTTTGACCGGCCTGCAAACTCAGCTGGTTTCTACGCTGGTTGACCGTGATCTGGACTTCGAAGGTTTGGAGTCGGAACGTTCACTACAAAGTGGCATTGAGCATGCCATGAGTCTACTCAAAATAGAAAACTCGTGAAGACTATTCGAGAGTAAAGGAGAGACAGCTTGGAATATGAGGACTATTCTGACGAACGCATGTCTGCGGAAGAGTTTCTGAAAACATACCGGATTAGTGAAGAAGATCGTAGTCGAATTAAGAGATTGAGTTCTCTGGTCGCCGACATCGACAGCCTCATTCGTTCCTGGTACGAGTGGCTCCGGACCTTGCCTGAGTACGAACAGTTCTTGTCCAACACCGAGACCGTTGAGCGTGTTAAGTCTCTCCAGAAGGCCTACTGGTTGGAGTTTCTTGAAGCGGAGATCGATGAGGCTTTCCTGTCTCGTCGTCGAAGGGTTGGCCAAACTCACGCCACCATTGGCCTGCCGCTGAATACCTATTTCGCCGGGATGAATATGTTTTTGGAGTTGCTTGTCGGGCTGATTAAACAGAGTGCTCTCTCGGAAAAGGAAAAGGCATCGACGATCGAATCGGTGAGCAAGTTGCTTCACTTAGACACGGCCATTGTGGTCGAAACCTATAACCAGCTTATCGAGGAAACCCTGACTGCGCAGACCCGCTCCCTCTTGGAGATGTCCACCCCTGTGACTCAGATTTGGGAAGGAATCCTTCTGCTTCCGATCGTTGGGATCATTGACTCCAAAAGAGCCCGCGACATCATGGATGGAGCACTGGCCAAGATATCTGAGACTCAATCACAGATCTTCATCATGGATATCAGTGGAGTTGGGGTCGTGGATACCGCCGTCGCAAACCACCTCATAAAAATCACCCGGGCTACTCGGCTGATGGGTTGCGAAACCACAATTTCAGGCCTGTCACCGGCAATTGCGCAGACGATGGTGGATCTGGGGATTGACGTCGGGAGCATCAAGACGACAGCAACCATGAAAGATGCACTTTCGGATGCTTTCGAACGGGTAGGCATGGAAATTGTCAAGGGGCGTTGAATATGGATGTCCGAGCGATCCAGAGAATTCCATTGCAGCTGTCTCAGAATAGTATAGTCGCATCGATCCAGGTCGACTTGAGTGATGAACTGCTCCGACTGTTCCGCGAGGATCTCCTGAATCTTCTTCAAGCTAGTGAGGCCGAGGGGATTATTCTCGACTTCTCCGGAGTCGAGATTATCGACGCTGAAGATTGGGCAGCGATACGTGGCACTATGACGATGGCGAATCTAATGGGTACCCGATCGATTGTGGCTGGGCTTCGCCCAGGGGTCGTGTCGGCTCTTGTTGAGCTTGAGGTGGATGTAGAAGATATTGATGCGGCTCTGAACTTGGATGAGGCCCTGAAGCTCATGGCCGCCTTCCGAGTCAAGTCCGAGGAAATTGGGGAGGTGGATAGCCGAGATGGCGAAATGGCTCAAGGTGAGCAAGGATAGCGATGTAGCGCTTTCGGTTGTGGAAGCCTCCCGGGTTTCAAGTGAGCTGGGCCTTTCGGAGCACGACTGCAATAAGGTAGCGACTGCTGTCTCCGAGTTGGCCAGAAACATCCTGAAATACGCCGGCACCGGCGAAATCCAGATCGAGAAGATTGAACAGGAAAGGAGAACCGGTGTGGAGGTGACAGCGCGGGACCGAGGTCCAGGCATCGTGGATGTTGAGGCCGCGCTGCAGGACCATTACAGCTCGAGTGGGACGTTGGGGTTGGGCCTCCCGGGCATCAAACGCTTGATGGATGAGTTTGAGATTGAGTCGGAGTCGGGCCGCGGGACGAAGGTCACCTGCAGAAAGTGGAAGCCCAACGTGAAAAGGCGGGTTTCCTCCAGGCTCATGCAGGCCATCAGTCGTCAAGCTCGACTATCAACAACGAACCAGATCTCAGAGAAGTTGCTGAAAGTTACACTGGAGAATGAACTCAAAGGCCTGGACGGTGCCTATTGTGTACGTCCCTGCCGAGGTGAGTTCGTCAGTGGGGACGCTGGCGTGCTCGATCAGCGAGAGGGCCTCGTTCTCTTGGCGATAGTCGATGCACTTGGCCACGGCCGGGAAGCCAATAAGGTTGCTCTAAGAGCGAAAGCCTTTGTTCGGAATTCTTGGACTGCTGATGTTGTTGCCACGATTTCTGGTCTGCACGAAAATCTTAAAGGAACGATCGGCGCGGCTGCCGGGATTGCCGTACTTGAAACCGAGACAGGCACCATGTCCTATGCGGCGGTCGGTAATACGGTATGCCGGATAATCGGCTCTCGCTCAAACCGCTGTCTCGTGACCCCGGGAACTCTCGGATCCCGCATCCGATCGCCGAAGCTATCCAAACTGCGCTTGGTAGATGGCGACCTGGCCCTGTTGTATACCGACGGCGTCAGCGATCGGTTTGAACTGGAAGACTACCCCCAAATGAAAGTTAGCTCGGCCAGTGACGTGGCCAGAACGATAGTAAAACGGTTCGGCAAGCAGCATGATGATGCGAGCTGTGTAGTAATGAGGTATAGGAAATGATCCAGCTCGGTACCGTGGGAATAACCCAACGGCATTCGATAATCGAGGTTCGTAACAAGGTCCGCTTCGTAGCTGAGGCTCTGACCGATGATTCTGTTCTTGCCACACGTTTGGCCACCGCAACCTCAGAGATGGTCCGAGTTTTGGTGGCCCAGTCGATTCGGCCTCGGCTAGAGGTTTCGATCAAGAACTCCGAGCAGAGTTTTGCCCTGGTTCTTTCTTTTTACGATGAGCAACGTCTTCCTCGTCCCAGTGTTCTGGACCGCTTTTTTGACCGGGTCGATGAGAGAAACAGGGGTGATGAATTCCTGATCCGTGCCGTTTCCCTGCTCGGGCGGCCCCGTGCGTTGTCCGATGAAAGAATCAACGAGATTCGCGAATTCGTTCAGCAGAAGAGCCGCGACGCTCTGATGACGGAGGTGCAGGCCAAGAATCTGGAATTGGAGAGCCATCGTGAGAGGTTAGAGCAAACAGTAAAGAAACGGACCGCTCAGCTCGAAGATGCGATGGAGGGTGCGAGGGCTGCGAATGAGGCGAAGAGTCAGTTTCTGGCCAACATGAGTCATGAACTCCGGACTCCAATGAACGCGATTATTGGCTACACTGAGATGCTTGTTGAAGATGCCGAGGATCTGGGCCAGGATGATTTCATTCCCGATCTCAAGAAGAT
>JAUWTT010000185.1 GCA_030614585.1 Acidobacteriota bacterium | reverse complement strand
CGCAGAAAGAAGGGACTCGGTACTGGCATTTGAGGTCATGATTTCACCTTCTGCTTTTCAATTTGCTCATGCCTTCCCTGATCCTGAAAGTGAGGATCGCGGGAGCATCTACGCTCAGCCTACGTAAGTTCCAGATGAATACTACCTTAGCGCCTCGACGCTTTTCTCTCAAGTAGAGCTCCGAATTGTCCATGACAGGCCATACGGAGCAAAGACCTTTCCGGTCCACACTCCCCACAAGGCATTTCCTGCGAGGAAAAAGTCAAGGGAAGACGACCTTCCAGGTTGTTGGCCGGCCTGGGGATGACAAGCAAGGATGCTTGTCTTACCGTACGTCTTTAAGAACAATTCCGACCACCTTCAGAGTGTAATCCGTGTAGGTTCGGTACTCACCGCGAAGCCAGAGAATAACAGATTTGCCATCGGACGGTTTTGGGATGATCGGCCGGATGTTGTCTTCAGTTGAGTCTTGGGTAATTGGTGTCCACTCCCAGGTATCCGAACCGTTTCGCACTCCACGAAAGATTTCGTAATGCCTTTTTCCGTCAGTTCGACTGACCAAGGGCTTGCCACTGGATGGCTCAGCATCGGTTGAGATGAAAACCATCTCGGGCCTTCCCGGATAAAGAGCTACAAGTCCTGTAGAGTCATCCTCTCGAGGGTAGAGTCGTCTTCCAGCGTACGCCAACTGCGAATCGTTCCAAGTCTCGCCATCCCAGCAGGCAAACCGGTAACGGTGATCTTCCCCTCCCTGACGAGGCGTCAACCCAGCCGACGCGACCTGGACAGAGTAGGCTGTGAACGGACGACCCTGTTTATCCAGCTCGATATCAACCGTCCAGGCAACATGATCAGGATCTCCCTTGAAAACCAAAGTGCCCAGTTCCGGTTGGGAGAGCCCTTCGGACAACGGAGCGATACGGGAGCCGTTCGAGTGGTGGAGTACTCCGTCGTTGTAATAGATGTGGTAAATGCTGTTGTCGTAATTCCTCGGATGCCCCTCCGTGTAGATCATGTGGACGGTACTGGCTCCGTCCGATACGTAGCGAACGTAAGGCCGGTGACGGAACTCGGACGGGACGTCAATGAAAACGTTTCCGGTCGTCCAGGTCCGTCCCAGGTCATCCGAATAGGCGTAGGAAGGTTTGAAGGAATTGTCCAGACCCCTGAAAAAGTTGTAGATGCGGCTCTTCTCGGCAGTCAGTAGATGGGGGTTGGAGTAGGTTAAACTGGTGCTCTCTGAAGGCGTGAACTGCTCAACAGGCCCCCAACGGGCAGGGTCATTAGGTTCCGAAATTCGGTAGTAGAAAAAATTCTCATCCCCGTGTTTGGCAAACATTGTCAGGACAGAACCGTCTGGAAGCGCCAGGAACACTGGAGAATCGTGGTCATCGAGCTGGAGCTGATCGAATAGTTCGATAGAGGAGCGTTCACCAGTTTTAAATTCATAGATGATTGCCCGAATGTCGCCATTCTGCTGTGGTTCACGATGCCCCGAGGAAACTACTCCGATGATCAGCCTGCCATCGTGAATCAGGGCGCGTGGGTCCTCGAACCAGCACCACCCACCATCGTCGGTGAATTCAATCAGGTTGTCTGGGGCTGAACTGACGCTACTCGAAGCCGGCAAAAGGGAGCCGGCTATCAGCGTCAACCCGGTAACACAGACAAGGCGAATGAGAAGCGAATCCAGTCTGAAACGGTCATGAGGCATGCATGGATGTTCCTCGACCCCAGAGAGGATGTCAACTACGGCAGTTCCCGATCTCACCACAAAAGGACAACAGCACTAAAGCACTAAGAATTCTTTGGTTTTTGTGATTTAGTGGTTACTCTTGGAAACCGGGTGACGCTTGACGGTTCAAGGTGAAGGGGACAGAATCTCCAAGTCGAAACCAATATCGATATGAACTGCTTCGAGGTGCGAGATGAATACAAATACAGCTAGATGTAGTTTGCTTCTTTTTAGTTTGGTCCTGTTGGTCGGCTCGGGATGTTCGGGACAGCAACAAAGCGTTGATGGTTGGTATTCCCTTTTTGATGGAGAAACGTTTGACGGATGGAAAGCCTCGGACCAACCCGGTTCATTCAAAATTGAGGACGGCGTGATTGTCTGTAACGGACCCAGGTCCCACCTCTTCTATGAAGGGGAGGTCGAGGGAGCCAATTTCAAGAACTTCGAATTCACCGCCGAAGTCAAGACGGCACCAGGTTCGAACTCCGGGATCTACATTCACACCAAGTTCCAAGAAACCGGCTGGCCGACAATTGGTTACGAGGCTCAGGTTTGGAACACGGGGCGAACCGCGGAAACTGACCCAAACAGCCACTTTGAACGCAAGATGACGGGCAGTTTGTACGCTGTACGAAATGTCTGGAAGACTCCGGTCCCTGACAACGAGTGGTTCACGTATCGAATCCGGGTTGAGGGCAAAACCATTCGGATCTGGATCAATGATACTCAAACAGTCGATTACACGGAATCCGAGAACCCTCCGCGCTCTGAGGACCAGAAGGACCGGCTCCTTTCTTCTGGGACCTTTGCACTACAGGCTCACGATCCGGGAAGCACTGTTTACTATCGGAGCCTCAAGGTCAAACCGTTACCCGCGGATCTTCCCACACCGGGAACACCGCTTTCCGACCTGGAACTCGATACACGCCTCACCGAGCTGGGACGCAAAAGCTTCCCACTCATGGATCTTCATGTCCACCTGAAGGAGGGTCTAACACTCGAAGACACGCTTGCAAATGCGCGAAAGTATGGAATGACATACGGGATTGCCGTTAACTGTGGTTTGGACAATGTCGTTCCCAATGAAGAGAAGCTCCGTGAATTCCTCGAAACGTACGAACGTCCGGCTGATGCTTATCTGGCACTTCAAGCTGAGGGACGCGAATGGTTGGACCTTTTCTCAGAGGAGTCGATCAGTAAGTTCGACTACGTTTTCACCGACTCGATGACCTGGACCAATGACCGGGGAAAGCGAATGCGCCTCTGGATCGAAGAGGAGGTTGAGGTGGGTAATCCTCAGCATTTCATGAGAATGCTCGTGAACCGGATAGAAACCATCCTGAATAACGAGCCGATCGACATCTATGTCAATCCAACCTACCTCCCGGATCAGATCAATCACCGCTATGATGAGCTCTGGACAGAGAAAAGAATGGATCGAGTAATCAAAGGGCTGGTTGAGAACCAGATCGCATTGGAAATCAACGACGTCAGGCGGATTCCGAGCCCCACGTTCATCAAACTCGCAAAGGAGAAAGGCGTGAAGTTCACCTGCGGCACTAACAACAGGAGCGCGGATGATCTGGGCTGGTCCAAGTATTGTCTGGAGATGATCGAGGAGTGTGAACTCAAGGCGAGTGACATGTGGGATCCGAGTATGAAGTAGTCTTGAGTCTTGAGGTCTTGGGTCTTGAGTTCGCACTTCGAACTTCGAACTTCGAACTTCCTACTTCTCGGGTCTCGGGGCCTGAAGAAACGACGAAGTGCGAACGACGAACGACGAACCGAACGGCAAGGGATTTACGATTGACGATTTTCGATGTTCGAATGGGGGAAGAGGTCACGCAAAGCACGCAAAGGCCGCTAAGGGAAGAAATACTTGCGATGACAGCCCCCCGGGTCGGTCAGTTGTCCAGATTCTCCTGCTGGAACAGACGATCATCATCCAGTCTGATTGCACTCAACGATCCGCCGTAAACGCAGCCGCCATCGAGGCAAAAAGCATGCGGAGTGATACGGCAACCCATTTGCGCCCAGTGACCAAAGACGAAGACTCTATCGAGTCTCAGCACCTCCGGAAATGTGAACCACGGTTTGATGGACCCGGGCGCTGCCTCCGGGGGGCCAGAGTAGTTCAGGTCAGCATTTTCCGGAGAACCACAGCAGCGAACGCGGGTCAGGATTCTCGCGATTTCTCTTGGAGTCAACACTTTCCCCACTGGGCGGGACGCCGCAGAGTTCTGGGGCTTGTTAAACAGTGGTTCCGGATCCTCCCGCAATTGCTTCTCCGCCTTCCGTGCAAGGCGAGCAGCTGTCGCGAGATCCCAAGCAGGCAGTATTCCGGCATGTAGTAAGACGTGACGGCCCGAATCGTGGATCAGCGGGCGTCTTCTCAGCCAATCAATCAACCTGTCCCTTTCGGGAGCCAGCAGAACGTCATCGAGCGTATCCGAAGCCTTCTCGTTGGAAAGCCCCAAGTGACGTCGGATCAGGTGGAGGTCGTGATTTCCCAGAACAGAAGTCACTCGAGCGTCGTGCTCGCACACCCAAGCCAGTGTTTCAAGATTTCTTGGCCCACGGTTCACTAAGTCACCTACGAACCACAGGTAGTCCGACTTGGGATCGAAGTCGATCGTCCTCAGAAGGGCCATGAAGGTTTTGAAACAACCGTGGATATCACCGAATGCGTATGTTGCCACGTACTTGGGTTCGGATTGTATTCGCCAAGCCTTGAAGGGTCAAATGAAGTCTTGGGACTTGGGTCTTGTAAGAATGATCTTGCCCACCATGGCCCTGATGTCAAATCAGAAATGGACGAACACCAGGATCTTGATGCGCAGACTTTTGTCTTTGCGTTCTTGGCGTGAGGGGAATTCGTTTCGCGCAAAGACGCTAAGGGGCTAAGGGTTTGTTCGATTACGAATACGAGCACCCTCCTTCGCTCTTCGAGCTATGGAGGGCAGGCAGAGCACGAGTGAAGATCCCAGACCTCAAGACCCAAGACTCAAGACTCCTCAATGCAACCGTGCCGAAAGACCCAGACGCTGCCGGCCCGTACTCGCTGGGACTGCCACATCAGGTGCCGGATCAAATTCCGTAAACCTCGCGAGGTGAGTTCCTGCCTTCCCCGACATCTGACGCCTCAACTCAGCTCCAATTCCGTCAGAAAGCAGTGCCAAAGAAGCGCGAGCCACTGGATCGCTACCGTGCGTCGCCGACTTCAGCGTATTGCGAAGGTGCACCATATTCGAGAGCACCGGCGTTACGGAAGAGAGGTGTCGGCACTCTTGGGGTAATCCTGCTGAAAACCGCTCCAGCTCTCTGTCTCGCTTAATGACATCCTGGTATCGATCCTTCCCGACGTGTGGCCCCGGTTGCACAGCATTGACACCAGCAGGGTCAGTGGGCGTGCGTATCTGACGGTACCAGGTCCGGCTCGCTTCTCCACGAAGGATCAGCGTTTCGGTCACCCGGCCCGATTCGTCAAAGCGGCTCCAGCGAAGACGATTCAAGGCAGCAGGTCTCAAGTCTGAACTCTGGAGGAGACGAGGAGGGTCGCCTTCGTCCTCGTAATCAAGGGAGAGCAGGTTGCCCCAATTATCATGCACGTCCACGATCCGTCCCAGATGGTCGAGTTTGGTTGTGACGTGGCGGGGAACCCACACCTGAACGCGAGTGCGACTCACCTTTTCGGGGAAGTATCGGACCAGGTAGCCTGAGGGATGAACAGACCATCGCGCTTTTGGGATTTTCGGGCCGCTGAGATTAAGTGAAGGAACACCTGTGAGAATAGCCACACGTTCAAGATCCGCATAACTGACATTGCGCCGCGTGAGCATTTCGCGAATCGAAGCTTCAGCTGTGAGGGTCTTCCTGACGGTCTTCGGGACCCCTCCCAGCACCTCTTCCAACGTACCTTTGGGCACGAGGGCCAGCGCGCCGCCATTCAGACGATACATCTGTTCCCAGCTGAGCAGTCTGCCGGCGACCCACTGGAGGTCGGGTGAAATCCCCTTTATACCTGCCCTTGAAATCACTGCCCAAAGGAGCATTTGAATCTGCCCGTGACTGATCTCATTGTGACTATTGGATTCTCTCAGAATTGTCTCGACGATATCTGCATACGGCCCACGTAGAGCCCCGTACAAATAACCATCTCCACCACCCGGCCCATGAGTTCCCGGTTTAAGGCAGTAACTATGTAATTCGCCCTCATAGGCTCCCGGCTCCAAGAGGAAGGCACCGGAGGGGCTTCGCGGGACTTCAGCCAAGGTCCTTAAAGCTTCAGGCTCGTGGTCATCAAGCAGGGGGAATCCGAAGACAGCGTCGTCGAAGCTGGTCGTAAGGGGTGGGGAATCAATTATTTTTGCCAATTCGGGAAACTGGGTCAAGGCATCATCAACATAGTTCTGCAGGTTCGGAATCTGAGAAAAGGAAAAGGACATACCGAAAAGAACGGCAAGGACGCCCGGGAAGATCTGGCTCAACGCGTTAAAGCTCCACATATGTCCTCCTTCTGACTGGCCCTGAAAACGTTCGCGAAGCTCCAACCCCCCACCTTGAATTGACAAGAAACTGGGCCAACTCGTTCAAATGTGGGTTCTCCAAGGGGCAATCAGTGGGCAGACAAAACCTGACCTTGAATCTTCGATTTCGGAGGCAATACCAGGTTCTGTAAGTTATCCAACAAAACCTTCCCGCCAGGGCAGCGTATCTTCTATTAACACCCAAAATGAACCGATTTCAGCGTATGAATCGATCGATCTCCAGATTAAGTCCCGGGTGGGACTTGAAGGGCTTCCTATGGAAGTCTGGACTGCCCGTGGGCTGGTTCCTTATAGCTGTGCTCCTGATTTCATCCGCCTACTCCGAGTCGATCGGGTACGGGCTCCAGAATCCATTACTGAGGGCTCATTTTCGCAAACGGTTGATCAACATGGCTTCTGCTCCGGATAGATTCGGAGGGCGGATCTACAGGATTGACCTACGTTCCCTCGAAAGAGACGTCGATCGTCTTGCGACTCACTACCTGAGAGAGTTGGACAAGAAGATCGCTGCCTTGAGACACAGCTACGACGAGGTCGCGACTCTGAGACAAGCACTGCTAACGACAGAGGAAGACCTGCAGACTCGTAGGAGGCTGCTCAGAGACTGGAGGGAGCGGTTTGACGACCTGGAAGACAGCGCGGATGATCTAAAGGATGCGGTTAGGTTGATTCTACCCTGGGTAAAGGGCAAGACCGACTTCAATCCTGAGCTTCTCATCACTGCAGATAACCCGGCGTTCGAAACGGAGATTGTTTATATTGGAACTCAGATCGAACAGGCCGAGAAGCGGATACGCGAATTTTTCTTCACCCCGAATCACACGGTCACCTTAGCAGAGTTGAGTGGTGACAACGTGGTGATTCAGCTCTTTCGGATTGAGAAGCTTTCAAAGCAGATCAAGACTTCGCTCTGAGTCCTGTTTCCTGTTTGTAGTCAGTACTCTTGGCGGTGTGTCCCAACCGGGCGAGCGAAGCGAGCCTTGGAGTGCGTGTGCTTTGGTACCGCCTTCTCCTCAAAACTCACTACCAAGGCCCTCCGGCGGGTAGACTTCGGCAAGCCTCAGCACTCCAGGGACTTCGCCACTCTTCCGACCCTTAGGCGGGCGAGAAGAGCGGGCTGATCAAAGAATCTGCTCCAACTCAGCCAACTCGTCCTTGTCAAACTCGAGCTGCTGCAACGCTTCGAAGTTCT
>JAUWTT010000531.1 GCA_030614585.1 Acidobacteriota bacterium | reverse complement strand
TTGGTTCTTGGGATTTGGGCGTGGGCCGATTTCGGCAACACGCCCTTTAGCTCCTGCGCATCTCTGGAAACTGATCCACCCTCTCCGTGAGGTTGCTATCCGCGGGAGCTACCACAAAGGCAAGGACACCAAGGATCAAGCGTTTACCTTGGCAACACCCGAGCTGGTAGATCAGCCCTCACTCCTGCCGGCGCCGGAAGTGTCCACTGTTCACAAGATCAGGATTGTTCAGCGTCACTTCCTCTCCCCTGCCGAACAGCCTGTCCACAAGCTCCACGCCTTGCATGAATGAGTGGTCCTGATTCGAGACCTCGTACTTCCAGGCCCCGAATCTGCCGCGCGAGAAAACGCTCAACTGTTCCAGAGCAGGAAGAAGCCTGCCAAGAACCTGATCTCGCCCAAGAAAGGGAGTCGGATAGCCATGCGATTCGCGACGATGCCAAACACTGACTACTTCATTCGCACTCGTAATCAACCCATCTTCTTGCATGGCTGTGATGACCTGCGATTCGATCTGCTTCTGATCTACGGGACGGAACGGGCTCTCGCAAACCTCGGCCATTAAGGACCAGTGCTCGCCCCCCGGAGGAACGTTGTCAGGCGAGTAATGGGAAAAGACCGTAACCCGGTAATAGGGACTGTTGGCGTCGGGGAAATAGATCCAGCATTTTCCAGCCAGAGCTCTCGGTTCCGGTCCTTTCAGCCCGATCCCTATGATGTGACAGGAACTGGACACTAACTGGAGCGCTAATTCTTCGGTGTCCGATTCCAGACCTTCTGTCCTGGCGCAAAGAAGATCGAGAGGCATCGTGGTTATCAGATGATCAAACGTCAAAGCCGATCCGTTCCTCAGCATGAGTCTTTTGTTCTGAATGTCAATCGAATCAACCGGTGTGTCGAACAGTAGTCGCGAAGGATGAATGGATGCCGCCACTGCCTGCCATATAGCCCCTGTACCTCCTCGCTGAGGAAAGCGGAAAGTTCTGTTCGGTCCCCAACTATTGTCGTCCCGGCTTGCAGCGAGACTCTGTCTGATCCGCTCAGGGTCCGGCGGAGGGACCCGGTCACCCACCCAATGCGAATCAAGAGTTTCAAGGGGGTAACCCCACACCTTTTCGTTGTAGGGATATAGGAAGATCTCGGCCAACCCCTGCCCGTAAGTAGCTTCGATCCATTCGGCGAAGTTCTTGGCCTTCGGCTTTTTCTCATCAGCGACATTCTGCAGCCCCTCGAGGGCTCTTTGCCGCTGATCCTCCGGAAGATAGCGGAGGTTGTATTGAAAGGGATAGGGGATGAAACGTCCACCTGTCCATACCCAGGCGCTTCGATCGTGGCTCAACCATCTTCCTCGCATGACGAGGTCCAGGACATCATCGTAGTAGGAATAGTGACTGAACTGGACATGTCCGCCCACATCCCAGGTGAATCCCTGGCTATCCCGGTAGCTGGTGGCAAGTCCCCCGGGAAATCCTTTGGTTTCCACAACCAGAAACCGCTCAAAACCAATCTCTTCCAGTCGATAGGCCGCTCCCAGCCCGGTCGGGCCGGCACCAATAATGACGATGCGGCCAGGATCTTTCATCTTTCCCTGGAGCTTCCATAAGCAATGCGAACCGCCTGCCAGAGCGACACACACGCGAATCGGACCACACCTGCGGTCGAAATTGAACTGCTACCCGAACCCTGATGCGCAACCGGATGTTCGTAAATACGCCCTCCAGACTTCCCGACCAGACCGGACAGGAATACGTTGGGTGCCAGAGTCCCTTGAGGGATGAAGGGCAACTGCTGTTTCAAACAGGTGGTTCGAATCAGACGAAAGGGAACATTCACATCTCTAACCTGGACAGAGAAGAAAAGCGAGATCGCCTTTCGAGCCGCCCAGCTGAGGACCCTTCTTGAAAGGTTCGAATTGCGACCGACTCGATATGCCAACAGCAGGTCATAGTCCTGCCGCCGAGACCACAACTCTCGGAAATACTCGGCACTGACCTCCCCATCGGAATCGGCCTGAAACACCCAATCGCCATCGGCCTCATGATAACCCCGAAGCACCGTCGGACCATGCCCTCTGTTCTCGTGCCTTCGACAGATGAGCCTGGAATGAGTCCGACTGAGATTATTGACTATCTGCGGGGTCTGGTCGGTTGACCCATCGTCATAGACCCAAAGAGCGTAGTTGATCCGTAACGAATCCAGCTCTCTCAGCCACTCTGTTAAGACGGCTTCGATGCGGGCGCCTTCATTGTAAGCCGGCATGATCAGGGTGACAGTCTCACCGCCTGAAACTGGATCGGATTTCAAAGTGTCGCAAGTATAGCGTGCCGACTGCCTGGAAACCACATCCAGGAGAATCCCACTGAAGAAGCAAAGGGAGTTTGAAATGGACCGGCACTGTTCGCTTCGAACTTCGGATTTGGGCGGGGTGGGCTACCCTTTTGGGCAACGCACCCTTCAGAGCATGAATCTGACAAGAATCGCACCGGACACGGCAAGTAATGCGAGCAGAACCAGTGTCCCGAACGGCGAGATGGTCGGAATCTCCTGAATGCCCGGAGTCGCGGTAGGAGTACCCGTTACCGAGGGAGTCCCGGTCAGAGTGGGTGTGAGTGTGATGGTAACGGTCGGTGTCACCGTGAGAGTCGGTGTCACTGTGATGGTAGTGGTCGGCGTCGCCGTCGGAATCCCAGCAGGCGTGTTCGTAGGTGTTGGGGTAGAGGGCGGCGGTGTCGCTGTGGAAGTAAATGTCGGTGTCGAAGTAGGTGATGGAGTCGGGGTCAACGTCTGTCCCAGCACGCTGATCGAACCTGCGATCAAAAACACAGCCACTAATATGACAATCGGCGCTACACACTTTCGAAACATGATTAAACGCACTCTCCTCTTAATTAAGAACAGTCGGAAGTATACCACTCTGCAGCCGACGAAAGAATGGGATATGCAGCTTGGGGTTTGGCAAAACTAACCACCAAATCACAACAACGCTGGGAATTCTTTGTGATTTAGTGACTTAGTGGTTAAGCTCACGCCCCCAGTTCCCAGCCCCCGGGGAGTAAGACCCAAGTCCCAAGCACCAATCCCCAGGGCAGGTTCGAAATTCGAAGTTCGTCGTTCGTCATTCGTCAATCGCTCCCAGCCCCCAGCCCCCAGAGCATCAATCCAGCACCTCATAAATCACCAGTCCACCCGACTGATACGCACTGCGCCAGTGGATTCCGTCATGGAGCGGGAATTTGGCAAGCCCTTCGGAATCGTAAACTGCTCTTTCGAGTGAACCCACCACTATCCATTTAACCTCGTACCTGGAGAGCAACTCCTTTGCTCCAGCGAGATCCGTCGTATTGAAAAGCAGCTGAACGTCGTTGATCCTGCGTTCGACAAGACCCCCCGGGACCTGCCCACGCTGCTGTCGCTGATGCCAGTCCCAACCAACGATCGATGGCAACCCTGTGAACATGGTGATTCGATTTCCCCAACGGTAAAGCGCCGGGTGGGTATTGGCTTCCGCAATAACCGGAGTGCCTGAAACCCTTTTCCGCAGCCAATTGACCGCATCTCGGTCGGAGTGGAGGGGTAGTGCTTTTCCGTCAAACTCAAACTCTGCAGAGTCCATAAAGGAGGCTCCATCGAGG
>JAUWTT010000411.1 GCA_030614585.1 Acidobacteriota bacterium | reverse complement strand
GGTCGAACGGTGGGCGCTCACACGGCTCGCGTGACGGTAACGGATGTCGATGGAATGAGTGACAGCTGTGATTTTGGAGTGACGATTAATCGCCGTCCGAACAAGAATCCGACGGTTGCGCTTACCCTATCCAAGACCGACGTGTTCTCGGGTGAAAGCGTTAGCGCGAAGGCCGCGGCCAATGATCCGGATGGTGATCCGATCACATACGCCTGGAAAGTTGGTGGCACGGCCCGAACGGATCGGGGTGCTTCTATCACGATCAATACGAACGGTTTGGCCGGTGGAAGACACCAAGTCAGTGTTACGGCCAAAGATGATCGGGGTGGCTCAGCTGCCGACACCAAGAGCTTCTCTGTGAAGGAGAAGGTGATCATTTCCGTTAACAGGACCAGGGTCGACAACGTGGCTAAGGCGCAACTGGACGAGATTGCGGTGAAACTCCAGCAGAATCCTCAGCTTCGAGCCGTTGCTACCGGTTACACCGACGATCGCGGCAGCGAAGAGAACAACATCAAGTACGGACAGAAGCGAGCCGAATCCGTTAGGGATTACCTGGTTAAGGAACATCAGATTGCCGACAGCCGAATCGAAACCAAGAGCGGTGGTGAAAGCAATCCGGCGGCGGATAACGGTACGGCTGACGGCCGGAAAGAGAATCGACGCGTCGAGGTCATACAGTACGTTCCGTAGTAACGGAAACAGTTCTGAAAACGCAACTTAGGCGGACGGGGTCTGTTTGTGGCGCACACCCGCGGTGTGACTGCAGTTAGTGGTCACAGGAACAGACCCTCAATGCCGTCTGGGGTATGCACGGATGGCTCCAAGAGGACGGCTGGAACCATCCAGCTTGTTACTTTTCCAACCTGACTACCTCCGCGGGAATCCTGAGGAAATCGATGATCCGAAGTATTACCATTGCCTGCTGTGTCGGTCTGACTCTTATCTTGATTTCATGCGGCCCGAAAACCAAAATTGTGGCTGACTGGAACGCCCCCGATGTGGAACCGGAGCCATTCAAGAAGGTGGTGGCAATTGCCACCAGTCAGGACAAGATTCTCCGCCGCATTGCTGAGGACGAGTTTATAGGAGCTTTGCCCAAGGGTACTCAAGGGGTTTCTGCATACTCTTTGATTCCTGAAGAAAGTCGAGAGGATAAAGAAGCCGTCAGGAGTATCCTCGAGAAAGCTGGGGTCGATGGCGCCGTCATTTTTCGGCTCACCGGCGTTGACAAAAACCTGGAGTACTCGCCCGGTACATCTCACTACAGTTTCTATGGCTATTACGGCTGGGCATGGTCGACATTTCAAACTCCCGATTACATGAAATGGGAGAAGACAGTCAGTGTGGAGGCGAGTGTCTATCGAATTTCGGATGAAAAGCTGGTTTGGTCGGCAATAAGTCAGTCCACCGACCCAGAATCGGCCAAGAATGTTATTGATGACGTCGCAAGGCTCGTTGCCAAGCAGATGCAGCAGGCTGGGTTTGTGAAATAGCTCTGAAAGCAGTCGGTCAGAACTATTCGAAGACTCACCACCAAGACCACCAAGAATCAACGGTTTACCTTGCCCTTGGTGACTTCGTAGTTTGGTGTTCTTAATCTTCCAGGTTAGGAATTCAAGCCCTTCCGAAAAGCCAAGGTAACTGAATCACTACTTGAAGGGTTCGGCCCCATCCCATCAGTAGGTGCAAACCTTCTCTTTTGGAAGGCCGATCGCTTCGACCAAATCATCCAGCTTCTGATATTTCAAAGTGGTCAGGTTTAATCGCTCTCGGATCCGGTCAACCAAGGCGAAGTGTTTGTCAGACGTGCAATCCGCGTAGCCCTCCAGGTTAACCAGTTCGTCGCCGTCAATTTCCTGAATCGCTGTTCTGGCGGCCAGATCCAACTCTGATCGAGATCGTGAAAAATTCAGAAACTTGCACCCAAAGATCAGAGGAGGACACGCAGGTCGCATGTGGATCTCACGGGCACCATAATCGTAAAGGCGAAGAATTATGTCTTTGAGCTGTGTTCCCCGAACGATCGAATCTTCACAGAAAAGTATCCGCTGGCCATCGATCAACTCAGCAATTGGCACGAGCTTCATTCTAGCCACCAGGTCTCGGATCGACTGGTCCTGGGGCATGAAACTTCGTGGCCAGGTGGGCGTGTATTTCACAAAGGGCCTTCGATAGGGGAGGCCCGCTTCGACTGCATAACCGATCGCGTGAGCGGTTCCGGAGTCAGGGATTCCGGCGACCACGTCAACCTCGACGTCATCGTTTCGAGCCAGAGCCGCGCCACATCTGTTTCGGACATCTTCCGTGTTGATGCCTTCATACGAGGACGCAGGATAACCATAGTAAACCCACAGAAAGCCGCAAATCTGCTGACGATCGAGGGGTGGATTCTTCTGCTCGACTCCATCTGCGGTCACCAGTACAGTTTCGCCGGGCCCCAGGTACCGTTCAATCTGGTAGTCCAGATTCGGAAAAGCACAAGTTTCCAGCGTGGCTGCATGAGATCCCTGTTTCTTTCCAATCACAATCGGAGTTCGGCCCAATCTGTCTCGAGCTGCATAGATCCCATGATCGGTCAGCAGGAGCATCGAACAAGAACCTTCGATCGCTTCCTGGGCACTCCGGATTCCATCTTCAAAGGTCGCTTCCTGGTTGATGAGTGTTGCGACCAGCTCCGTGGGATTGACCTCACCGTGAGCCATTTCCGAAAAATGAGTGGTGCGTTTGCGAAACGCTTTACTAGCAAGTTCACCGACGTTCTGAATGACACCAACAGTAACAATGGCATAGGTTCCCAAATGGGACCCGATTAGAAGGGGTTGGTCTTCGTAATCACTGATTACGCCAATCCCTCTGGTGCCGTGCATCTTTGCAACGTCATTCTCAAACTTGGATCGGAACTGAGCATTCGTGATGTCATGAATGTACCGATGGAAACCCTGACTGTTGAGGACGGCCATGCCTCCTCTCATGGTTCCAAGATGCGAATGGTAGTCGGTACCGAAGAAAAGATCGTTCACGCAGTCCGAATCGGAACTTACTCCAAAGAATCCACCCACCGTCTCCTCCTTTAACCAGTCGAAGTCAACTCCACGAATATTCAGTTTAAGAGTCTGCGTTATAACCACTGCACTGAACAGATGCAAGCCCCTTCACTGGATTTCTTTTGCATGAGTCGTTGTGGGCAAAGTCCAAGCTCGAAGAGCGAAGGAGGATGCCAGATGCCAGACCTGTCCTCCATAGCTCGAAGAACGAAGGAGGATGCCAGATACCAGATGCAGGGATTTACCACAAAGGCACGAAGATCACCAAGAAAGAAGGGCCGTTTTCGCTTGGTGTCCTTGGTGACTTGGCGGTTCGAGCCAATCCCCAGCCCCCAAGACTCAAGCCCGAGATCCAAGACCCGAGACCCTGTCAAGACCCAGTCCTCCAGTCCCCCAGTCCCCAAGCCCCATCCGGCCGTGTGTCATTTGACATTCGTCGTTTGCACTTCCCAGGTCTCATCCGGCTGTTCAATGAAAACATTGAAGGCCTCTTCAACCCGACCTTCCTTCCAATCTCCCCGATGAACCCAGATTCGGAACCTCAAAGTGAGCGGCCGTCCCGGCTCCAGGGTATATATTTCCTCACCTGGCCACGAGACGCCGAGGAATCCGTAGTATCTCAGGCACCAACCGGCAGGAAACTGTGGATTGGCAGGTGCCTGGAAGATGCTCACTCCCGAGACAGAACCGTCTGAGCCAAAACGGCCCGATTGATCTGCCCACGGCAGCGGTACGAGATCGCTATCAGATTCCATGAAGCCATTGGAGGAGAAGATCTGTGCATCCTCGCGGGGCCCCAGCCGCAAGCAGAGTCCGCCGTAAGCCCGTTCATCAGCTCCTCGGAGCCGGATTGTCTCGCCAATGGCCTCCCAAGTCAGGGAAATATCGATCGCCCGTCCATGTTCGTCTCTTCTGAAAACACGAATCCAAACCGTTTCGTCGGCAACGGCGCCTTCATCGGTCATCCAGGAGTTCTTGACTCCCAGGGTGGCACTGAAGTCGCCGGCCTCCTGCGTCAGCCACGACTCGAAGCGCTGGTGCAGGCCTTGGATATGCCAAAGATCATAGTGCTCTTCACCAACCCAGACATTGGGCCACATCCAGGAAAGTCCTCGATGGTGAAAGTGGTCTTCTGGAAAGTCGTCAGTGAGCGAGTTTCCCTCCAGGTCGAAGAGGGGGTGAATGTAAGATGATCGAGCACGGTCGACGGGAACTTCCGGCGCCGATTGCATTCCAAAGTTGTAGGCAAGAACGGGAGAGTTACCCTCTCGTAACAAAAGCTTCCCCCCGGACTGTTCTTCAAAGACGAATGGCTGCGGCCCAGGCCCCTGGTCCTGGGCAGTGCAGGAAGCAAACACTAAAAGCACCAGAAGGAATGATAACCAGACCAGTCCGGATGTGTCCCCGGCCGCTGCCGTATTCAGTCTTGGAGTCCCGCTTTTCAACTCGCCCCGACCTTTCTCGTCTCTTGATTGAAGTACCGCCGCTGCCCTGTCT
>JAUWTT010000544.1 GCA_030614585.1 Acidobacteriota bacterium | reverse complement strand
CCCGGCACTTGCCCAGACGAAGACATGGCCCTTGGCAGTGATCGCTTTGAGGCGCTGGTCCTCATCTTCGACGCTGCTGTTTTGCTCAGGGTTAGCTTTATCCATTTTCTATCTTTATGCCGGAAAAGCGTCCAGGTACCTTCCGGTGAAGGAAGTTCATACTTGAGGAACTTCTACCGAACTCGAAACGACGACAGAGAGAATCGAAGTCACACCACGCGCAGGGTCTGACTCTGTCTAAACCAATCTTTTCGAGCGCTTGGTTCGAAGTCGGAAAGAAGAACCCTCCTCTCATTAGCTCAGCTAATGACTCGATCAGCTTGGGCGGGTATGACTCCCGCGCGATAGACTCTTCTGCCGGTGGCTGCTCACCCAGGAAAATGTAGCAAAACTCAGGGGCTGACTCGGTCCCTGACTGAGCTGTATAGAGGAGAGGATAGAGGAGTGGCTGCAGAACGAAACCGAGGCCGAGAGCTTGTTCCTTGGCCTTGGCACCTTTCCAGGGGAGGCGTCCACTCTTGTAATCGATAATCCGAATACTCTCACCCAATCTATCGATCCGGTCCATCTGGCCTGAGAGCCTGAGTGAGCCTAGTGCGGGAATCACTTCTTTTGCCATGACTTCAGTTTGAAGGGGGATTCCATCTGAACACTCGCCGTCAACGATTGCCTGGAGGTAAGCGTGTATTGTTTTGCGCAGCCGCACCTCACATGCTGTCCTGAACACGGCAGGCCGTAAACGGAACTCGATTTCAGCTTCGCGGATCGCAGATTGGATATGTTGTTCCAGCCGGTCTGCTGCTTTACCCAGGAGTCGAGTAGCGGTGCTATTCAGGCTCTTTCGAGCCCCCTCAACAGGACGAAGGGCGTTCTCGAGGACTTTGTGCACAAGACTTCCCCAAGTAAGAGCGTCAAGCTCCTCCCGGCTTTCAGGGGGGGCAATCGATTCGAGGTAAGCTATGTTCGACGCCCAAAATCGGAACGGGCAACGAGCGAGGGTTTCGAGTCGTGTGACGCTCACGCGTTGGTCTGGGATGTCTTCTGTGAATGCAGCAGATGCGATTTCTCCATACCATTCGGCTCGACGCTCAATTCGAGCCACCGGCTCCAGAACTTTTCCTCCAGGCCCGAGACTCGGTCGAGGGAAGTCACAGTCAAGAAAGTCAGCAAAACGGGGAGGAAGCAGCGAACCCTGCTGGGGGTCCAAGGCGTACAGGCATCGAGCCTGCTCAATCGGACTACGTGGAATTCGACTGGGCATTGATTCTGTGGAAGTTGGGTTCCTCCACTGCTGTAGATAGCGTAAAACCCATGGGTTAGGCGATACACTGCGCCCGGTCTCATCTGTTTCGGGGATGACCCAGTGGACCCTTTCGGCCGAGGTGTTCAGCAGAAAGAAGAGGAGGCTCATCTCGTCTGTGGCGTGGGATTTAACCGGGAGACGATGTCCAACTTGGCCGGCCTTCCTCCTGAGGCGCCTCCGCGATTCGTCCGAAAGAAGAGGGTCCTCCTCGATCCGGCTGGGAAACCTGTTGCAGGATAGACCGAGAAGCACAACCGCCCTGCCTGTTAAGCCGCGTGCCCGCATCAGAGGCACCAGCAGGACTCCTGGCCGGTCAACCAGGTCAGAGAAAGTTTCATCTTGGACTGCTGCCTCCAGGATAACCGCAAGGGCTTCGCGAGGGATCGAGGATTCTGATCTCATTGCCTCTACTGCCTCGGAGACAGGAGCGACGATTGTCGGGTCCTCCAGCCAGGTAGCCATCGATTCCAGAAGGTCGAGCGCCTCTCGTGCTGAGAACGAATTCTGTCGTTTTGAGACCAGCTCAGCCACCTTCTTAATGAACTTGGTTTCATCGGTCGTAAAGGACAGAGTTTCCTTCAGCTCTTCCTCGGTGTTCTCTTCGCAAAACTGCGAAAGAGCCTCCCACGAAAACCCTCCGGTCACAGGCAAGTTCCTGATGGTGGGCTCGAAGTGATCCAGGTAAAAGCCAAACCGTCGAGCAGCGCCTGGAAAATCCCGCAAGTAGGTCAGCACCCAATCGAGTGGAGCTCCTTCACTCCAGATTCTGTATAGTTGCTGCAGGGGATCAATCTGCTTCTGTGCCGTCAGGGGTAGATCTGCTACCCTCAGCGGGATTGCGAAATCGGCAAATACCTCGGCGACGGTCCCGTAATAAGTTTCGATATCGGGTGCTACAAGCAGAATATCGTCGGGTGAGATTGCCGGATTCGAATCCATCCATGTGCGGATTCTCTGCGCCGCAGAGACAGCTTCGGCTTGAACTCCTGAGGCGTGTTGGAAAGTTATGTAGTCAGGCTGGGCCGGAACTTCTCCCTCCGGGTAGCTCTGAAGGAAAAAGGAGGTAGCTTGGTCAGCAGGTATCTCAGTAGAGCGCGTCTCGATTAACGAGGACCCCAGTCTGATCTTCAGGTCGTCGAGAACTGGTCGAGAGAAAGAGAATGCCGGGTGGCAGTCGCGGCCTTCAACGAACGGATAATAAAGGTCGATAGAACACTGTTTCCCGAGGCCCGCGATTGTCTCGAGGTTGATATCGGTAAAATCATAGAATCCGTGGATATAAAGTCTGGGAGTCTGGCCTGCTTCGGCTGACATTGCCTGGTAGAGGTCTTCCACTGAACTCTCAAGAATCCAGGTTGGCAGAGTCTGCTGGAGCAACGGTTCCCAAGTCAGGTCGGAAGCGTCAAGAACAGCAACCCATCTCTGGTAAAGACGAAGAGTCCCGCGCTCTAAGGGGGTTAGGTCGGGTTCGTTCGCCAGTTCGGTCAGGATCTCCAGCTGATCTGGGCCAAAACCCCCGTCAGCCAAGTCAAGAAAGGTTGGCCGCAACAAGGCGAAACTTGTTGGGGATTCCCTGAACATGGTCAGGCCGCTTTTGGCTGCCGCTTCTGCAACCAATTCCATCAAGAGGAAATCCTGAAAAGGTTCCCATCTTGAGCCCTTCGTCTGGAAAGCTCGTTCAACAAGGTTGTTCAGAAATCGAGAAAGGGGGAGGACACGAACTCCTCCCAACGGTGTGGCCCGGGTGTTCTGAGCGAGTTGTCTGCGGAGGTTGTTGGCAGAAGTCGAAGTAGGAGTCAGCACCCATCTTGGGGACAGAGGATCGGTCTCGTCACATCTGTGGAGGTCGGAGATCAGTTGCTCCTGAAGCTGCTGGAATGAGGGGGCATGAATCAGTTTAACCGCCATCAATACAGTCTCCAGCTGCCATCAAGAACCAAGCACACAAAGTTAACATAGGGGTCTGTTGCCCAAACGAAATGGAGCGCAATATTTAGCCCCCGGTCTTGAGAGGGCGACTCCTGGCTCAGATGAACTTCTTGGACTATTCTGAGAGGAGCCCGAGCGGATGGTTCCGAGATAGTTCTTCGGGAGGCAGTGTTCTGGAGCCATGTCGATACGGTAGTGAAAGGTAGACGACTGTGACAAGTCCAAAGCGTCCTGATTTGATACTCGCCTCCGCTTCACCGCGGCGGAAGGAACTGCT
>JAUWTT010000062.1 GCA_030614585.1 Acidobacteriota bacterium | reverse complement strand
TTGAAACCTTGGAACGGGCCCTTGAGTTGGAACCGGATCGACCCGAAGTCAGCCGTCTGGTGGGGGAAGCTTATCTGGGCCTGAAGCAGGGCTCCAAGGCTGTCGGATATCTCAATAAAGCGATCAGCCTGGACCCTGTGGGAATGGCTGACGTGCACTTACGTTTGGCGCAGCTGTACAGCGCTGCTGGTTATAATGACCTGGCTGTTAAAGAGTACCAGCAGTACTTGAAGAAGAGACCTGATTCGCCTCATCGAGCAGAAGTGGAGAAAGCGCTTTCGAAGCTTCAGAAGCGCTGATGCTCGAACAAAGGAGAGAGTATGAGAGCGGTTGAGTATGCCTTTTACAAGAAGTTGACCGGAGAGTCCTTGGCAACGGCTGAAGAGAAGGTCACCGAGGCGTTGAAGAAAGAAGGTTTTGGAGTTCTGACACGGATCGACGTTAAAGCCACTTTCAAGAAGAAACTGGACATCGATTTCAAGCCTTATGTCATCCTGGGAGCATGCAATCCCACTATCGCGCATCAGGCTTTGACCCACGATGACACGATCGGTCTGCTTCTACCCTGTAACGTTGTAGTAGCCGAATCTGAAGAAGGAGCCGAGGTGGCGATCGTGAAGCCCCATGCGATGTTCCAAACTGTCGATAGGCCGGACATGGAACCGATTGTCAACGAAGCCGAAGGTCGGCTCAAGAGAGTCTTTGAAAGCCTCAGTTAAGGGATTTACCACCAAGACAGCAGGGAATGACAAATGTCAAATGACAAGTGACAATCTACCGGTATCCGGGCGTTCGTCGTTCGTCGTTTCTTGAGCCCCCAGTTCCTAGTTTCTTTTGATCACAATGAAACTGACGTCGTCAAAAGGGACACCGAAACTCAGAAGATCTTGTTGGACTGCTGCGAAAATCCCCTGCGCAGACAGATCCTTCACTTCGCGCAACTTGGCTTCGAGAAGATCTGGAAAGTACTCGCTGGTGCCGTCACTGAGCTCTGAGAAACCATCCGTGTAGAGGAGCATGATATCACCCGATCCCATAAGGCTGATTTCATTGACTTCGTACTTCTCCTTGAAACCAAGTACCGTTTCCGTAGTTCGGCGGTCGATGTCGTCTGAAGAAGGCATGGTTCCGATCGGCGGAAACGTCGTAAGCATGCTCTCAGAAATATCCATAATACGATCGAACTCCCGGGAGAAGACGACAGGGACAGGGTGAGCCGCGGAGATGAATTCGAACTTCCCATCTTCTCCAATCTCACCGTAGAGCAGCGTTATGAATTTACTGACGCTGGATGATCTGTAAAACCGTGTATTCAGGTTCTCAAAGAGACGGGTCGTGATATCGCCGTGGGAGTCCAACTCATAAATGGCGCCCAGGAGAAAAGACTGGTGGAGCATGAGGGCAAGCAGCGCGTCCGTCACCCGGTGTCCCGAAACGTCAGCGATGGCTATTCCTGCCTTCGATTTGCAGCGTATCAGGTTGTCTACAACGGCGGTTCTGCCCTGTTTGGCAGCTTCCTCTATCCGCGCGTCGAGATCGTATCTCTGTTTGAAGTCAAGGTAGATAATGTGGTCGCCCCCTACCACACCATTGAGAGGAAGGGTTTGACCGTAAATGTCGATTCCACTAAGAGAGGGCAGATCGCCCGGGGCCGCGGTAAGCTGCGCTGCGATCTCTTCGAAGTTTTCAAGCTCGTCTATTGATTGATTTTTACGCTCTAGCATGTTTTGAACTCGTTTCTATCGGTCAGACTGGAATATTTCGGCAGGTGCCGGCGCTGTCATCCGCAGATCCGAATCGGATCACTTTGACAAGAGGAGGGGACACAGCACAGATTCAGGCTGTGAAACTGACGGAAGTTCCCAATCGTTTTCATTGGCTCTTATCTAGAGGTCTAATTATCTATGAGGTATGTGACCGAATCGTTTCAAGGGAGAGACGATTCGGTTTGGTCTTAAAACGGTTGGAATGATGAATGCGTATTCCGGAGCGAACGTGATCCCGGAGTATGAGCTGAAATCCACTTGGGCAGAAAAGACGGGTCGCCACAGGTTAAAAGGGCTTGAAGCTGGCCAGGAAGGCCGCCACCACCGCGACGAAGAGACTCACCCACCAAAGAATCCGTCCCGAGGCCGGATGACGCGCAACGCTACTGGCTATAAAAGCCAGGAGGACCCAGATGAACAACTTGAGAAAGACCCAGCCCTGCCAGGGCCAGAGGATACCGAGTCGAGCGAGTAAACCGAATCCTGCCACCAGCACGATCAAAAGGCCAATTCCATTCACCGCGGACAGGGTTCTTTTCCAGGGCGGTTTCTCCGTCAGCGATATTGCGCGACTGACTATCAAACTCCCCAAAGAGAACAGAACCATGAAGATTCCGATCAGATGCAGGAATTTGTAGGTGAAATAGGACATCTGTGCTGCAACCCAACTGCTCAGCTAACCGCCGACCTTTTTATGGCGGATTTTCGATTTCATAGCGTACCACAACGAGGCAGAAAAGGGGGGGAGTATTTAGTGTATTCGTGCTGGAGACATTATTTGCAAATGACAAGTGACAAATGACAAGTGACAAGTTGCAAATGACAAATGGCAAGTGACAAGTTGCAAATGACAAATGACAAATGGCAAGTGACAAATGCCGAAGCGTGGTCAGGACATAGGATCGGTTCCCTTCGTCGTGAGCTTTGTCGTGAACCTTGTCGATTCGTCCACGCGGGTTCCGACAAAGTTCGCGATTAACTTCACGATAAAGAATAATAGATACCAGATACCGAACCTGTCGCGCCGTAGCTCGAAGAGCGAAGGAGGATGCCGGATACCGGATGCCCCCCGTTCGTCGTTCGCACTTCGCACTTCGCACTTTCTTCAGGTCCCCAGCCCCTGGGGGAGAAAGACCCAATTCCCAGGCACCAATTCCCAAGCCTTCGAGATTCTGAGACCGTTCGTCGTTCGCACTTCGCACTTCGCACTTCGCACTTTCTTCAGGCTCCCAGTTCAGCCTTCCAGTCGGCTAACCACTGCTTGTCAGAAGCTTCGACAATTCATCCAGCTGATCACTTTTTCCCATGACAAAGATCGTGTCTCCGGCTCGAAGAACAGTTGACGGCGTGAAATCCGGTACCAGCCCGAAGTCGAGGCGCTTGATTCCAACTATATAGACACCGGTCCTTTCCCTTATAGCAGCTTCCATCAGCGTCTTCCCGTCCAACTCCGAACCCTTGGAAATTGCCAGACTCTCAAATGTAACTCCCAGGGCTGATTCGTCATGCATGATGTCTTCAAAGAAACCGACGACTTCAGGCCTGATCATCATCTGAACCAATCTTCGGCCTGCGGTTCGGTACGGGAGGTAAATGCTGTCAGCACCTGCACGCATAAATTTCTCGGGCACATCCTCGGCACTCGCGCGAGCCACAATTGGAAGCGTTCCGTTCAGTCCTCGGGCAGAAATAACGACCATCAGGTTCTTGGCATCACTGTCAGAAACTGCAGCTAAGCCCGCAGCTCGTTCAATTCCACATTCTGTGAGCGTCTCGTCAAGACCCGGATCTCCACGAAAAACGGTGTAGCCGTCATCACTAGCCTGCCGAACCGAATCCGCATTCTGGTCGACAACAATGAAGCTCTTACCTTCTCGCTGGAGTTCGAGACACATTGCGTGACCCATCCGACCATAGCCGCAGATCATCACATGGTTCCGAATTGATGAAATCAAGCGCCTCATTTTTCGTTCCCCCAAAAGGCCCTGCAGCTCGCCGGCGATCACGTAGTTCGTGATAAGACCGAAGCTGAAGGTGAAGCATGCTACGCCGAGCATGATTAGCAAAGTAGTGAAGAGCCGACCGGTATCAGAAAGTGGGTGGACCTCAGAGAACCCTACGGTCGTGACCGTGATTATGGACATATAGAGAGCGTCGATGAACGGCCAGTGTTCAATTGCACTATACCCGAGAGCACCCGCTAACAAGGTTGATATGAACACGAGCGAGATATAGCCCAATCTCCGCAGCAGACTCATCAGATTTCGCGGAGATTATAGCCCACGAGGCTATGTGGCAGATAGGGAAGGTTTCATCGACTTTGAATCTCAGTGGCTCCAAGGGCCGATGCAGGAATCAGGGAGGGCCAAGAGGCTATCTCAACCGCATGCTCGAGTTACCCTGAGGGATTCTCGACGTGCTCACGGAGCCTCGTTTCGAACCATTCCCGGCGTTTTCGGTCCAGAGCGGTTCGATTCCTATGCAGATGCTCGTCTACTAGCTGGTCCAGAATCATCTGGTCCAGTCTGAAAAGCCAGCGTATCGTTTTATTGATTCTCCTGCTCACAAGAGTAAAGATGCTCCTAATAGGTGAAATGTCTCCAAAAGTTGGTAATTTTCTTTCGCTGCTGTGGAAGATCCAGGGTTTCGGGCACCCCTGCGTCGCCGCTTTCCGGGTTTTCAGGTGGTTTTGGGAATCAGCTGTCGAAGAGAAGACCTTGTTGCTTCCTCGATTTTTCCGAAATAGAATCTCTTTGGACGGGGGTCAGGCATGGGCAAAAGAGATGTATGTTTAGCATTCGGGATGGCAGTCCTGCTTTCGGTCCTGGGCTGTAGCGACCCGGTGACTCTAGAATCAAGCGAAGAGGGGACCATGGGACTAAAACAGAGCATATTCGGGAAGATGGCCGACGGGCGTGATGTTCAGCTGTTCGAGTGTACCAACAGGAACGGGATCGTACTCAAGCTCTCTGATTATGGTGCTACGGTCCTGGCGCTGGAATTGCCGGACCGGGCAGGGCAGAGTGCCAATGTCTTGCTGGGATTTCGTTCGGTGGCGGGTTATTTGAACCGTCATCCCTATTTTGGGTCAACGGTGGGGCGATTCTGCAATCGGATTGGAGGAGGCATTTTCAACCTTGATGGCGTGTCCTATTCTTTGGCCAGGAACGACGGTGAAAACCATCTGCATGGCGGAGTTGTGGGTTTCGACAAAGTCATGTGGTCCGCTGAGCCGCTCGAAACAGAAAAGGGTGTGGGCGTCAGTTTCAGCTATTTGAGTAAGGATGGCGAAGAAGGATACCCGGGCAATCTGGATGTGAGCGCAGTCTACCTGCTCACTCATGACAATGAGTTGCGCATTGAGTTCAGTGCTTCTACCGATCGTGCAACTCCTGTAAACCTCACAAATCATGCCTATTGGAATCTTGCCGGCGAAGGACATGGGACGATTCTGGACCATGAGCTTCAGATAGAAGCCGATGGTTACCTCGCGGTGGGTCCCGGTCTGATACCGACGGGAGAAATCATACCCGTCGAAGGAACTCCAATGGATTTCTCTCGCCCGAAAACGATTGGATCGCGTATTGGCGAATTGGGCGATATGGTTGGATACGATCACTGCTATGCACTTCGAAGCCAGGACGGCTTGCTCGCTTTGGCGGCACGGGTGAAGGATCCAGGCAGCGGAAGAGTCATGGAGGTACTTACGACCCAGCCTGGCATTCAGCTATACACGGGTAACTTCCTGGACGGCAGCGACGGTGCCGGGGGTTACAACAGATACGCAGCCTTCTGTCTGGAAACGCAGCATTATCCGGACGCGCCAAACAAGCCGGAGTTTGCCTCAACTATCTTGAGCCCGGGCGATGAGTTCCACGAGTTGACAGTACACCGCTTCCTGGTTGAGTAGTCTACTCCGAAACAAATCTCAAGCTCGAATATCCAATGCTTCAGGAATTCGCCACCACGACACCAAGAGCACCAAGAAACACTGAGGTCAATGGGTTTATCTTAGTGTCCTTGGTGTCTTTGTGGTTTGCATTTTGCGGGACCTTAGACTCGAATTTCGAGGTTCGAGCTTGGTCTGTTGCGGTTTGAGCAACAGGCCCGATAGGGCGTTCAACGCCTTCCGAGATCCACGATGTAACCTTCGAACAGAGAGAAGGCATCGAAAAGCACCGAACCCAGATTGGCGTAACGATCCTTGTATGCAGTCAATCGTTCCGTCAAGGACAGGGTTTCGTCGTGCTGGATCTCGAATTCCTCACGATCTTCCTCTGGAACATTGACAAGTATTGCTTCCGAGAAAGCCTTTTCCAGAGTAGCGAAAAGTTCACCGACTGCGATCTGGACCGCCTGTTTGTCATGGCCCGAGAGCCGCTTTCGGGCCAGAATCGCGATGAAACCTTCCTGGCGAACAGCGTAAAGCCGCTCAAGGGATTTGACAGCCAGACTATCGAACTCGGATACATGGCGCTGGAAGAACCGCATCTTTTCGCAAAAGTTTGCCTGATGGTCCAGTAACTCTTCCAGCTCACCGCTTTCGGAGTCCGGGACGGCGGGCAACATGGTCTGGAGGAAGTAACCCTCCAATTGACCCACAAAATCTACGCTCAGAGTATCGTAGAGCTTCAGGAAATCGTCGTACGACTGCTTGGGCCGACGCAGCCTCAACGCAAGGTAACCGCCTGTGACACCAGCCCCAATACCCGTTCCTACCAGTTTGAGCACGTTCTTGAAATCCAAGGCTACAAATAACTCCTTTTTATCCTGGGTGGAGACACCTATCGTTCATTCACAATGTAGATTCAATTCTAAGGTATTAGTTGCATTGGTGTGTGCAACTTTGTGTTTTGAACTGGCAGTTTCAGGGTTCCCGCCCCGGGCCCGTTCGTCGTTCGTACTTCGTCGTTTCACTTCGCACTTCGCACTTCGTACTTCGCACTTTCTTCAGGCCCCAGTCCCCAGTTCCTCTATTCGGTCTCTTCGTGCTCAAGGGCACGGAGGATCAGGTTGACGTCATAAACAGCGCCTGCCCAGGTACCGCCACTCACGGTTTGAAGTGCTGCCCAAAGCCTCGTGTCGTCGGGGAGAGATGAGTCAGGCTTCAGGCCGGGATGGGGAACACGGTTCTCGAGGGTGGACTCCGCTTCTGAAGAGGTCGGAAGATCACCCGGACCGACGAAGTTCACCTGTCCAATCAGCTGGTCTCGGTTGATGACGATTTCGATCATGTCTCCGTCTCGCAGGCGGCCAATTGGTCCTTTGGCCAATGCTTCGGGTCCTATGTGTCCAATGCATGGCCCAGTGGATACCCCGGAAAAGCGCCCATCGGTCAGGATCGGGACTTGGCTGCCCCAAGGTAAGAACTTGAGAGCGGAGGTGATCTGGTAGATCTCCTCCATGCCTGTTCCACAAGGGCCGAGACCTATCAGGACCAGCACATTTCCGGGCTCGATCGGTCGATCCGACTGACCTTTGATAGCTCTGATAGCGTCCCGTTCAGACGTGAAAACTCGTGCGCCTCCACGGTGGCGATAGACGCCGTTGTCATCGACGAGCTTTGGGTCAATTGCAGTCGCTTTAACCACGGAACCCTGGGGCGCAATGTTACCGACCGGAAACACCAGCGTTCCCGTGAGGCCTTTCGCCTGCGCTTGATCGGGAGTCATGATCACTTCGGAAGGATTCGTATCCAATTCCTCGCGCAGCCTGTTCAAACACGCTTGTCGATACTCGGATCGCTCCCACCAATCAAGAACAGAACCGAGCGTTTCACCTGTTGCAGTCATCTCCTCCAAGCGCAGAAGTCGCATCCTGCGTAAATGGAGCATCACTTCGGGGACACCACCGGCCATGAATACGTAGGAGGTTGGGTAGTT
The DNA here is from genome assembly GCA_030614585.1 of Acidobacteriota bacterium. Classification (GTDB taxonomy): domain Bacteria; phylum Acidobacteriota; class UBA6911; order RPQK01; family JAPXNP01; genus JAUWTT01. The sequence continues at coordinate 4,419 of JAUWTT010000062.1, read as the reverse complement.
CACGGGCCCGTTTGGGAGTGCATCCACCAGTCTGGCCGTAGCGCGGTTGACCCGAGTCCAGTCCTCCAGTGTGGGAACTGGTAGCCCTGCAGAATGAGCAATTGCCGGCAGGTGGAGAAGCAGGTTCGTTGAGCCGCCAAAAGCAGCGTGGACAAGCATCGCATTCTCAATAGCACCAGTTGTCAGTATCTTTCGAATCGGGATTTGCAGCGTTCTAAGTCGGATCAAAGCCAAGGCAGAACGAGTAGCCGCGTCTTCCCAGAGAGGCTCTCCTGATGGAATGAGGGCGGTGTGGGGCAGTGACAGGCCCAGGGCTTCGGAAACAACTTGAGCTGTTGCAGCGGTGCCCAGGAACTGGCAACCTCCCCCCGACGAACCACAGGCTCGACAACCCATTTCCGCTGCGTATTCGAGAGAAATCATTCCTTGAGCGAAGCGGGCCCCTATACTCTGGACCGTTGCGGTATCTTCTCCTTCGGGGTCGGGAAGGGTTACGCCCCCTGGAACGACGATACCGGGCAGATCAGCGCAACCGGCCAATCCCTGCAGCATCGCCGGTAGGCCCTTGTCACAGGTGGCGATTCCCATCACCGCGACCCGCTGTGGAAGCGATCGGATGAGTCTCCGAAGGACGACAGCTGCATCGTTCCGGTAGGGAAGGCTGTCAAACATTCCGGTGGTTCCTTGAGTCCTTCCGTCACAGGGATCTGTACAGTACCCGGCAAACGGGAGCTTCCCGTGCTCTCTTAACGCTTTAGCGGCTCGGGCCACGAGGCGATCCAGTTCCCAGTGACCCGTGTGATACCCGAGCGCGAGAGGTCCGCCGGAATCATCCCTGAGGCCACCGGACGTACTCAGAATCAGGTACTGCTCTAAGTCTGTCTCTTCAGCAGGCCAACCCATCGCCGCGTTCTGTGTTAGACCAAATAGATTTCCACTGGGTTCCTGGCGAAGCATCTCGGCAGTGAGAGGTAGCCTCCCAGATGGTCCCCGGCCGGTAATCCGAGTGGCCGGAACCAGCGACGGCGAAGCAACCACATCTTCGAAACTCGGGGTCTCGGTATCACTCATAGTTTGAAGGTAAGTGTACTAGCTGGCGGTGATTGGGATTTGAGGATCGGGGTGGTGGGGGAAGAAAATTCAAGAAGAATGAAGAATATATCAGGGGTGAGAATCAGCTAATGTTTTGGCTACTTCTGTCTTTCCGAGCTGAGAGCCACAAGCTCCACTTTTAGAAACGATTTCACCCGCTCCTGCACTTCCCGAGGGACATTGACCTGCTGCTCCCGAAGCCTGTTTGTCAGGTCTTGGGATTTCTCGAATGTCCTGACAAAGTTGATACAGGGTGCGCAGCCGGCGAGGTGTTCGTCGAGTCTGCGCTTTACCTCAACTTCGAGACTTCCCTCCAGGTAATCGGTCAGGAGATCAACACATTCTTGGCATTTGAAGAAATCTTTCATTACCTTCCCTCAAAATACTGGGCTAGACGCTCCCTAACGAATAACCGAGCTCGATGGATACGGGTTTTTGTCGTGGGTTCCTTCAGTCCGAGCAGGGACGAAATCTGCTTGATGGCATAGCCCTCAATGTCTTTAAGTACCAACGGAACGCGATACTCATAAGGTAGTGACTGAACGGCCTCGTACAACTCGCCTGCAAGTTCAGAGTTGAGATAGACTTCTTCCGGATCAACGCTCCACCCGTAGACCGGGCTGTCGAACTCGCCGTCTCTGGAGAACTTAGGTAACAGGTCTTCCAGCTGTGTGGTCCGATCCTGCTTCGCCCTATGTTTTCGGAGCCACATGATCCCATTGTTGATAGCGATTCTTCTCATCCACGGCCAGATGTCGCTCTCCTCTCGAAACGTCTCGATCTTCTTGATGATTTTCAGCAGAGTATCTTGAAGGATCTCCTCCGCATCGGAAGGATTCTTCGTGTAGTTCAGAATGACGCCGAAGAGAGGGCGGGAATATTGATCGACGAAGTCATCGATAATATCTGTATCTAACGCTTTCAAGCCTTCAACTATTTGTCGTTGATCGAGCTCTCGCACTTTCATGATGGCAACCATTAGTAGCATACAACACCCCGAGACGGAAGAGGGAAAGAACTTGCAGAAATTGGCCTGAGAATCTTCTTGAGTGACGAGACTTACCTTGATATACAGCGGGTTTCGGGCTGAATTGCTTTAGCCGGATCACAGCTGATAGGATTGCCGCATGCCGCGTGGTTTTCGGTTCCTTTCTTTGGGTGTGCTGACCGTTGTCTTGCTGACAGCTTCTATTGGAGGCTTGGCACAACGGCGATCTGGAAGCCAAAAGAAGCTTCCCGCGTACTTCGCAGCCTTCCGCTCTCACAATATGGAAGGGAGTCTGACGCGTGCCGTCCTGAGAAACGGCTTGACGATTGTAGTTGAAGAACACGCGCACTCGCCCCTTACTGCCGTTCTCACCTTCGTTAAGGTCGGCTCATTTGAAAAGAGGGTTGCAACAGGATTGCCCCAGGTATACGCGAATCTGCTTTCCCCGTCATTTTGTGAGGGGATCTATTCTGTTGGCGGTGTACCCAGTGTTTCGGTGAGGGGCTTTGACACGTCCTTCCTCTCGCTTGTTCCTTCTGATGAGCTGGACGACTCACTGGAGGTCCACGCTGGGCTTCTGACGGGGAAGCAGGAGCATGGAGCCGATGGACTGAAGTTCGCTGCGGAGATTGCCAACTGGCAGGAAGGAAAGAAGGCGAAAAGTACGCAGCCGGTGGAGCAGGGGTTTATCGAATGGGTGCTTAACCTGGGGAGCGCTGAATCGATCAAGGTTCCTGAGGGTGCCTCACTTTCAGAGTTCAGGGATACGTTTTACCGGCCCGCCAATGTTGTTATTTCGGTTTCCGGGTCAATACGGCGGGAACAAGTACTCAAGAAGATCGTTGATTTGGTCGGGAAAGCCGGTGCTACCGGAGAGCCTTGGGAAGGATCCTACGCACTCGAAGTCGGCCAGACCCCACCCAATGCGTTCAGGTACCGCCAGGTGAGGGGAGAAACGAGTGAACCTCTGGCGTTCCTGGGCTACCCGGTGCCGGATTCCCGTCAGCCAAACCACACCATTGCACGGCTTCTTCAATACATGGTGGGAGAAGGGCAGGCGGCCCTGCTTCGGATTCCGCGCCCGGAGGAAAGCAGGGTGCCTTTTGGATCGCGCTCCGCAATCAGGGATACCGCGGCCGGTGGGCTCTTTCTCGTTGGATTGGCCCCTGAGGAAGGTCGATTCGAACAGGCAGAAGTCCAGTTTCTAGGGCTTCTGGAGGCGCTGAGAAGCAATGGAGTTCCAGTCCCTGTTTTGGATCGGGCGAAAGCGCTGCTTGTTACCGACTACTACGCTTCTTTAGAGGATTTGGGCCACCGGGCCTCTTCACTTGCCATTGCAGAAGTCTTAGGTGATTATCGAAAGCGAGATCGGTTTCCTTCGGAAGTTGCTGGAATCAAAGGCCAGGATGTCAGGAAGTTTATCGAAACCTATTTGAGTCGAGAGAAGCTGGCTATCCTGGAATCTCTTCCCTCGGACTTCGAACCAAGGACCTTTACGAGCGAGTCTCTTTTGGAAACCTTCCAGATTCTCCTGGAGCAGGAGGTACAGGACGAAACCGGCTTCTTGGAGAATCTTAGGGCCGATGAAGAGTATCAGGCCTTTAAGCCGGTTGATTTCACTCCGGGCTTCTCAGGAGGCGGTTTGAAGAAGAGTTCGATTCTGAGGGGACCGGAAATCTTGTTGAGAGAACGCCACGAAGTGCCTCTGGTGCATTTGGGGCTCTTCTTCCCTGGCGGCAGGATCAGCGAGACGCCAAACAACGCAGGTATCACAGAACTACTCTTAAGGGCTGCACTGCACAGCCGTGTTAGACGCGATTCCGGATTGGCGATGACCTTTCTGGGGGCCCAGGGCAGCCGGATCCAGCCGGTGAACGAGCCCGATTTTTTCGGTATTGAGGTGATCCTGAATTCCACCGTGCTGGACAGGGCGTTTATGCAGTTTGTTCAGATCTTTCGGGAAGCTCCACCTGACGCTGTCGATCTTGAAGCAGTAAAGAAAGAGATTCTCCACTCACGTACTCTGAACCCGGGTCTCTGGGAAAGCAGCTTGGAGGACAGTGCGAACAGACAACTGTTCGGAGGCCATCCCTACGGACTGGGGCGACAGGACTGGGTAATGAATCTCGAGAACATCGACCATGCGGCGCTTATGGATTGGCGACAGAGGCACTTGGACAAAGTGAATCCGTACATTTTCGTTTTCGGTGACGTCGAAGGAACTTCGTTTCTACAGAGCTTTGTGTCTCGGTTAAGCGATTCAGACTATAGAACAACCCGTGCGGTCGAGCGAAAGGTGCCGCAGCCGGACGATGATGATGAGGATGCCTATATGAAGG
>JAUWTT010000278.1 GCA_030614585.1 Acidobacteriota bacterium | reverse complement strand
AGTTTCTGGCCAACATGAGTCATGAACTCCGGACTCCAATGAACGCGATTATTGGCTACACTGAGATGCTTGTTGAAGATGCCGAGGATCTGGGCCAGGATGATTTCATTCCCGATCTCAAGAAGATACATACTGCGGGAAAGCACTTGCTGGCCCTAATCAATGACATCCTTGACCTGTCGAAGATCGAAGCGGGCAAGATGGAGCTCTACTGCGAAGACTTCGAGGTTTCGCCTCTTTTGAAGGAGGTTGCCTCAACTATTCATTCCCTCGTTGAAAAGAATGACAACCAGCTTGAATTGGAGTATGGGGATGGATTGGGAATCATGCACAGCGATCTCACGAAGGTCCGCCAGTGCCTGTTCAATCTACTCAGTAATGCCTGCAAGTTCACAGAAAAAGGAACCATTACTCTTTCCGCTGATCGAATAGAAGCCGACGCTGACAGTATGATTCGGTTTCGAGTCGCTGACACAGGTATCGGCGTACCTCCTGAAAATCTGGAGAAACTTTTTCAGGAATTCACCCAGGCAGACGCTTCCACGACCCGAAAATATGGAGGGACGGGACTGGGGCTTACGATCACCAGGAAGTTTTGCGAGATGATGGGTGGGGGTATCCGTGTCACGAGCAAAACTGGTGAGGGGACCACCTTTGTTATCGACCTGCCCACGCAATGCGAATCTGAAACGAAAACCGGTGAAGAGGACCTTCCTTCCTCTGGACAGCCTTCCGGATCGAAAGACCTGGGTGAAAACCATGTTCTTGTCATCGACGACGATGAAGCTGCGCGAGACCTTCTTCGGAGAACGCTCGAAGGAAAGGGGTATTCGGTCCAGCTCGCATCCGAAGGGAGGGAAGGAATCGAGCTGGCGCGACAGGTTCGGCCCAGCCTGATCACCCTGGATGTAATGATGCCGGGCATGGATGGCTGGGCAGTACTCCAGGAATTGAGGGCGGACTCAGAACTCCAAGACGTGCCGGTCGTAATGATTTCCCTTGCCGAAAACAGGCAACTGGGGTATTCACTCGGTGCTGTGGAGTACCTCTCTAAACCCGTCGATCGCCAGGCGCTGTTGACACTCGTTGGGCAATATGTTGATCTGTCGGAGTCACCGCTGGCGCTTGTGGTCGAAGATGATGCAGCCGCGAGATCCACCATTACCCGAGCACTCCATGACGCAGGCTGGGAAGTCGTGGAAGCGGTCAACGGCGAGAAGGCCCTCAAAGAGTTGGATTTAGCCCGCCCTGATGTCATATTGCTCGACCTGATCATGCCTGTGATGAACGGATTTGAGTTTCTGGTCGAACTGCAGAAGAACAGCGAACACAGATCGATTCCGGTGGTTGTTGTTACTGCTAAGGACCTGACACAGGAAGAGCGCGACCGTCTGAAAGGTGCCGCGACTCTGGTTCTCGAGAAGGCTGCGCTTGATTTAGACGAACTGATGGAGCAGATCCAGAGTGCATCAAGTGGATTGGGCAAGGCAGGTAGGGATCATTCAGGGGTGGAAAGTAGAGGTTTCTGATATGAGTAAGTCTAAGCTCCGTGCGACGGATGATCTAATCGACGTAATCTTCGAAAGTCTTGTACATCCTTTCTATATCATCGATGTTGAGACCTACGAGATTATCAAAGCAAACCCTGCTGCGCTTCAAGGTCGAGACGCGAGTGCGCGTACCTGCCACGCCTTGACTCATCTCAATCCTGAGCCCTGCAATTCAGCTGAGCATGGGTGTCCACTCCAGGAGGTCCTGGCCACAGGCGAACCGGCGGAGATGATCCACACTCACTTCGATGCCGATGGTAACGCCCGGTTATTTGAGGTGCACGGGTATCCCATTCGAGACAACGGCAGGGTTGTCCAAATGATCGAATACAGCATCGATGTCACTGACAGAGCTCGGGCTAAGGAGGAGTCTGAAAAAGCGGTCAAAGCAGCGGCAGAAGCCGGCAGTCTGAGAGAACAATTGATTGAGACTCAGCAAAGAATGATTTCGGAATTGTCGACCCCGATCCTTGAGGTTTGGGAGGGGTTGGTGGTTCTTCCGGTGATTGGATCTATGGATTCCCGGCGTAGTCACGAGATGGTTGAGGCCCTTCTCAACAAAGTCTCGGAGAAAAAGGCTCGGGGTGTGATTATCGACGTGACAGGTTTGGATGTAATCGATACTGTCACAGCTGCTCATTTCATTGGAATGGTTAAGGCTATCCGCCTCCTCGGTGCCGAAGCCGTTGTTTCCGGCATTTCTTCGTCGGTTGCACAGACGATGGGAGAGCTGAATGTCGACCTCTCAGAGATCGTCACGTTGCGGTCGCTCAAAGAAGGGCTTTCCTGGTTCCTGAAGCGTCTCGGTGGGTTTAACAACCTTGAAGTAAGAGAGGCGGACAGCGGCTTCGAAGAGGAACCCCCTGGGCGCTGATGAAAATCATGAGGTGAATTATCGATGGATGAAGACCAGGGAAAGCTCCTTGTTGTCGATGACAATGAGATGAATCGGGACATGTTGTCTCGCCGCCTTGCACGCAGGGGCTATTCGGTTTCCACGGCCGAAGATGGTTACAAGGCCCTCGAGGAGATCGATGCGGAGACATTTGATGTCGTACTGTTGGACATCATGATGCCTGGAATTGATGGCTTCGAGGTCCTGGAGAAGATCCGAGAAACACGTGCTGCTGCAGACCTGCCTGTGATCATGGCGACCGCCAAGGAGGGGAGTGAAGATATCGTCCGGGCGTTGAAAATGGGAGCCAACGATTATGTGACGAAGCCGCTGGATTTTCCCGTTGTCTTAGCTCGGGTACAAACACAACTCTCTTTGAAGAAATCGAAGGAAGCACTGGTTACCGCCCACGCGAGAATGAAAGAAGATTTGGAAGCGGCCGCTCGTTTTCAGCATTCTCTACTGCCCGAATCACCTCCGGATACAGATAGGGCAACCTTTGCCTGGTTGTATGAGCCTTGCACGGAGCTCGGAGGAGATTCTCTGAGCGTCTTCCCAATTGATGACGATCACATTTGCATGTATCTGCTGGATGTCAGTGGGCACGGCGTCCCTTCGGCGCTACTTTCTGTATCCGTAACTTACAGCCTCTCTGCCCGGGCCAGCCTTGGTTCGCTGATAACTCGGCTTGGGAAGGCCGGCCCGCAGATCAGCGCGCCGAAAGATGTCGCAGGGCGTCTCAACGAACTCTACCCGATGGCTTCAAACAATAATCACTATTTCACGCTGGCCTTCGGGATTCTCGATCTGGCCGAAAGGCGAGTGCACTGTGTGACTGCTGGTCACCCCGGTCCAGCGCTGGTTCGGCCGGGACAGCCGGGGCGGATTCTCGACACTCCAAACCTCCCGGTGGGTATGATCCCAGGCGCTTCCTACGATGACATCGTTATCGACCTGTCTCCTGGCGATCGTTTGTACTTCTACTCTGACGGCCTGGTAGAAGCGGCAAATTCCGTGGGGGAAGAGTTCGGCAAAGACCGGATTCTGGCGGCAGCCGAATCTTCGCTTGAAGAATCCCTTGAACAAAGCCTTCGCGTGATGGTGGAGCAGACAACCGAATGGCAGGGCGGGAAGGACTTCGATGATGATCTGTCGATTCTTGCAGTCGAGATTCCTGTCTGAAGAATAGCCTCTTCGCAACGGCCAACAGGGGTATTCGAGTGAGGAGATCAGGATATGTAAGGGGCTGTCGAGACTGCATCGAGAGCTGGTTGGTGCCCCCTTTCTCCGAGTTGAACCGGAGGAACCCTAGTGTTAGCATGCTGTTTTTTGTGACTGCGGGTAAGAACTATGGCAAAGATTCTGTTGGTTGAAGACAATGAGATGAACCGGGACATGCTTTCGCGGCGCCTGCTGCGTCGCGGGTATGAAGTTGTCATCGCGATAGACGGTGAGCAGGGAGTCTCGATGGCACGGTCGGACAGCCCGGACCTCATACTGATGGATATCAGTCTGCCCAAGATAGATGGGTACGAAGCTACCCGGCAGATCAAGTCGGATGACGAGATGGCGAACATACCGATCATCGCCTTGACAGCACATGCCATGGCTGGTGACAGAGGTAAAGCACTTGAGGCGGGATGCGACGATTACGATACGAAACCGGTTGAGTTCAAGCGACTCCTTGGAAAGATCGAAGGGCTCCTTTAGCCATAGCCGTCTTCGCATCGTTGGCTTGCGCCATGTGCCCGACTAAACCGATGGCCCTCTTTGTTAGTTCTGTTGGTGAAGTCCGAACCCCCCGGAAACTATAATGACCGATCATTCAAACGACCGCCCCCTATCGACAATAAGTGATTGGCGTGCCTGTGTCGCTAATCTCCGGCACGACCTTCGAACTCCACTGAATGCCATCATCGGCTACAGTGAGATGGTGCTCGAAGAGGCCGAGGACCTTGGGGAAGAGGATCTCGTTGATCTTTTGAATTCCGTCGTTGCGAGTGGTCGAGAGATCCTTGGTGTTGTCAATGATGTACTTGCCATTTCCCGAATGGACTCCATTGGCGAGCCGGACTGGTCTGGGCTCGAGGAAGAACTGAGAAGCGGCACTTTCGAGCGGGCGCAGACGATTCTTGTCAACAGCAGCCAACTCCTGTCAGCTCTCGAGCGCAAAGAACTTGGCGAATTCTGTCCCGATATCGAGAAGGTCCGGACAGCTGCAGAAAGATTCCTCAAGGAGACAGAAGACATCCCCTCAAGGCTAGCGGAGTTTCAAGCCGAAGAGACGGATGAAACTGGGGTCGCTGCCTTGATGCAGGGAGTCATGCAGGAAGCAGGCCCTCGATCCGCAACAGCTGAGCGACAGGGGAAGATCCTCGCTGTGGACGATAACGAGATGAACCGGGATCTGTTGCAGCGCCATCTGGTGAAACTCGGCCACGAAGTACTGCTTGCTGAAGGAGGGGAGGAAGGATTGCAGAAACTCTCAGAGGAGAGTTTTGACCTGGTCCTTCTTGATGTCATGATGCCGGGCCTGAACGGGTTTCAGGTCCTCCAGCGCTTGAAGGCCGATCCCACTCTCAGGGATGTTCCAGTCATCATGATTTCAGCGCTGGACGAACTCAGTAGCGTGGTGCGCTGTATCGAAAACGGTGCCGAGGACTATCTCCCCAAACCTTTCGATCCCGTCTTGCTGAACGCTCGAGTTGGGGCTTGTCTGGAGAAGAAGTGGCTCCATGATGTGGAAGAAGAGCAAAGACGGGAGATGGCCCGGCTGAATAGCGAACTCGTGAAACGGAACGAGTTCATTCGGCACACCTTCGGACGTTACCTTTCCGATGAGATTGTGGAGAGCATCCTGGAGAGCCCCGAGGGGTTGCAGATCGGGGGTGAAAAGCGGGAAGTCACGATCATGATGACGGATATCCGTGGCTTCACTGTTATCGGAGAACGTCTGCCTGCAGAAACGATCGTCTCCATGCTCAACCTCTACCTGGAAGCGATGACCGAGATTATCCTCAAGTACGACGGAACCATAGACGAGTTCATTGGTGACGCGATTCTGGTGATTTTCGGAGCACCGTTCTTACGGCCTGATGACCCGCAGAGAGCTGTGGCCTGCGCTGTTGAGATGCAACTTGCGATGGATCACGTGAACCGCGGCTTCCGGGAACTCGGGTATCCCGAAGTCGAAATGGGTATTGGCATCAATACAGGGGAAGTGGTTGTCGGGAACATCGGGTCCAGCAAGCGGTCGAAATATGGCGTCGTGGGGCACCATGTGAATCTGACGTCTCGGATCGAGTCGTACACCGTGGGTGGGCAGATCTATGTCTCAGAGAATACACTCGAGCGTTGTGGCCCGATACTCCGCGTCGATGGGGAGATGGAAGTCTTGCCCAAAGGGGTCGATCAGGAGATCACGATCTACGACGT
>JAUWTT010000342.1 GCA_030614585.1 Acidobacteriota bacterium | reverse complement strand
GCCGGTGTACGTTTGCGGCGAAGTTCCGCCCTCCCTTTGCGCACTTTGCGTTCTTGGCGTGAGACCTGTTTATTTCACGCCAAGTTCACCAGGTGTTTAGCCCGGATGATTCAAAGCACCAGGAACACCAAAGGCACAACTAGAAAGGGTAGCACGCTACTTTGCGCTCTCTTCGATCTTGTTCTGGCAAGAGATGCAGTACCGGACCATGGGTAGGGCCTCGAGCCGCGGTTCGCCTATGCGCCTGGAGCACCTTTCACACTTGCCGTAGGTATCCTGATCCAATTTCTCCAGAGCACTCTGGATGTCGGCAAGCTCTTTGCGCTCCTGATTGTCCAGGGCCAACAGACTATTAGCAGCTGTCTCCTCCTGAGCTCCTTCGGAGAATTCTGGAGGATGACTCTGATCAAGGCAGGCCAGCTCCTCTTTGAAACTTTTGAGCTGTTCGAGAAGCTGATCACGTCGTGCCATCAGCCGTTCTCTCAATTCTTTTAACACTCGTTTCTTGATCATCTTGACTCCCCCTGAATCCGAAGCCACTTCATGAACCCAAGAGATTATAGTCCGAGAAATTGTTTGGTCAACTGCGGAATGTGGAAACAGCCAGGTAGGCGTCTCGTATCCCAGGGAATGGCACCGGACAAAACCTGAGATTCCATTGTCGCTACGAGCCCTGCAAAAAGCCTTTTCGCAGTCCGTACTTCTTCATCTTGTACCGGAGAGTATCGCGGGTGATAGAAAGGAGTCGGGAGGCTTTGCTCTGATTGCCTCCTGCACGATTCAAAGCCTGTTGAATAAGACGCTTCTCAACGTCATATAAATCGATACCCGCCTCGGGGATACTGAAGGTGCCGCTACTGGTTGTGAGACGTCCGTCTGCTTTGAATTCGGAAATGCGAAGCGGAAGAAGGTCTAGCGTCAGGAGTCCCTCATCCTGAAGGATCATCGCTCTTTCAACGGCGTTCCTCAACTCCCGTACGTTCCCGGGCCAGTCGTAGGCTTCAAGGGCTGCCCGGGATTCTTCGGTGAATCCCAGAGCCGACTTGGTGAATCGCGCGTTGTAGAAATCAACAAAATGGTCGATCAGCACCGCGATGTCGTCTCGACGCTCTCTCAGAGGCGCAATGGTAATCGGAATCACCGAGAGCCGGTAGAAAAGATCTTCACGGAATTTTCCCTCTGCGGCGATCGTCTCGACGTCCCTGTTGCTGGCGCAGATCACACGTACATCCACTTGGATGTCTTTAATTCCACCGATTCTTCGGAATGTCTGATCTTCAAGGACACGCAGCAGTTTGGCTTGAAGATTAATGGCCATCTCACTGATTTCATCGAAGAAGATTGAACCTCCGTCCGCCAACTCAAACAAGCCCTTCTTCATGGCCTTGGCGTCCGTAAATGCACCACGTTCGTGTCCAAACAGCTCACTTTCGAGAAGTTGTTCGGGAATGGCCGCGCAGTTCAGGATCATGAAAGGCTGGCGGCTTCGGTTGCTTTCGTAGTGCAGCGCCTTGGCCACAAGTTCCTTGCCGGTTCCACTCTCGCCCTGGACAAGAATCGTGCTGGCTTCACTGACGGCTACCTTCCTCACGAGTTGCTTGACCGATCGAATGTGATCGGATACGCCAATAATGCTCTCTAGAGAGTGGCTGCTGCTTTCCTCTTTTCTGGTGCGGGCTACCTGTTCCCTGAGCGTAACGGTTTCAACAGCGTTTTGAAGCGAATGCAGCAATCGATCAAAGTTGATAGGCTTCTCGAGGTAATCGTATGCGCCGATTTTCAAAGCCTTCACAGCATCTTCAACGGCTCCATATGCCGTGATCATAATGACGGGGACGTTGGGTGAAAACTTCTTCATGTCGAGGAGAAGTTTCAGCCCGCTTCCGTCGGGCAGACGAACGTCCAGCGTAACCAGGTCGGGCAGATTCTCTTTGAACAGAGCCCTTGCAGCTTCGCAACTATCCGCTTCGAACACTTGGTATCCAGCTGACTCGAGCTTCTGCCTAATCGACCATCGAACCAGCTTTTCGTCGTCAACTACAAGAACTGTCTTCATTACGATCTACCTGGGTATACTTATTCAGCCAACTGATAGAGGTTGAAACGGTAACCACCGAACTTACCTGTCCGAAATGCCATAGCAATTTCGGTGCCTGACCGAAAATCACTTTGTTCCAATGAAGCATCAAGTTCGTACTCCAGACACCGCGACTTGACCGGAGAGGCATCAAGGCTGTGTGCATCCTTCGCCTTTACGCACGAACTGTCATCGGTTCGCCGACCCCGAAGTCCTTTCGATTGGCCCCCAGGGAGTTGACTCAGGCAGGGAATCGCCTTCAGCGGGAAAGATGAGCGTGAATTGAGGTATTGGGTTATATGGCCCACTGTCGGGTGTCACATTACCGGGTTGGTTGCCGGATGAAACACAAATACCGCTACCAGCTTCGGGAGACACCTGTCCGGGTACTTGCGGCCGGCTCCTCCACGCCGACGGGAAGTCGAATCGTCACTTTGGTTCCTTTCCGCGGGATACTGAAAAGAGATATTGCTCCGCCGTGCGCGTCCAGGATCTTCTTGCAGATTGCCAAACCCAAACCTGTCCCCCGACTCTTGGTTGTGAAGAACGGACGGAAGACATCATTCAAGTGTTCCACCGGAACTCCGTCACCCGAATCTTGCACGCACAAAGTTACATAACCAGGCGATTCGGTCAGATTAAAACTAATCTCTCCCTGGTTGTGCATCGCATCTGTAGCGTTATCCAGAACGTTCCAGAGCACCTTCTCAAAAAGCCAGGGATCGACTCGAACTTTAGTCCTTATTGAACTTCCGAAAGCGAATTTCACTTCCGCAAGATCTTCCTGTTCCTGAAAAGAACGGGCAACCCGCTCAACAATCTCCTGTAAGCTGCAGAACTGTGTGTCCGGGTTCCAGGGCCTCGAGAAGGCAAGCAGGTCCCGCACCGTATTGTCGAGCCGTTTTACTTCACTCAGGATGTCGTCCATGATTTGGACGCGTGAGTCGCCCTCGTCAAAGGTGTCGCGGAGGATCTCAATAGCACCGCTGATTCCTGCTAGGGGGTTCTTGATCTCGTGTCCCACGGAGGCTGCCATCTCACCGATTGCAGCAAGTTTCTGGGCCTGAATGATCTCATCCTGCATCTTTTTGAAGTCGGTCAAATCCCGAACGATCCCGGCAAACATCTTTCTCCCGTGGACATTCACGTCGCTGACGGCGAGGTAAAGGGGAAATGTTGTGCCATCCTTTCTTTTTCCGATCACTTCTCGCCCGATTCCAATGAGCCTGGTCTTCTTGGTCTCGAGGAACTGTCTTATATAGCCGGGGTGCCGACCATGATGGGGATCGGGCATCAGCATCTTCACTGCCTCTCCAATCACCTCATAAGGCTGGTAGCCGAAGATTCGGACCGCTGCCGGATTGAAGGAAAGAATAGAGCCTTCGGCATCGATTGTTATGATGCCGTCAACGCAAGTTTCGAGGATAGCGCGGAGTGTCGCTTCACTTTCAACGAGTGCGTTCTCGGTCTCCCGTCGCACCGTGATGTCCTCTCCCGTGCTGAGAACATCGGTGACTTCCCCTTGTCCATTTCGAAGGACTGCGTTTCTCCAAGCGACGAGCCGCTCTTCGCCTTCACTGGTTATTACGGGATTCTCGAAGAACTCGGTGTGTTCACCTTTTCCCTCCACTATCTCTGAGAAGATCTCTTTGACAGAAGCCCTGAGTCTCTCGGGAACGAAGTGGTCAAACCAGTTCTTCCCGATGATCTCATGCTGGGTATGTTTGAGGACCTCGCAACCTTTCTGGTTGATGAGTTTGACCCGCTGCTCCGTGTCAAGCGCCAGAATGATTACGTCGGCCTGGTCGAGGTACTGCTTGAGCGTCTTGGTATCCTTCATCTTTCCCCAATCCTGCCTTAAGGGTGCAATGCCTGTGAATACAAAAGGGGTAACTCCAAATTTACCAGATTTCGCCAGGCTGTGCCGAGCCGTGACAAGTGACAAATGTCAAATGACAAGTGTCAAATGACAAATGCCGGATACCAGATGCCAGATACCGGACCGCCAATCGAAAATCGAAAATCGTCAATCGAAAATCCTGGATGCCAGGTACCAGATTCCAGATGCCGGGCCTGCCCTCCATAGCTCGAAGAGCGAAGGAGGGTGTCTTAGTGATTTAGTGGTTTGATCTCCAGCCCCTAGCTCCCAGATCCCAGTCCCCAGCCCGTTCGTCGTTCGAACTTCGTCGTTCCTTCAGCCTCCAGCCCTGTCCTCCATAGCTTGAAGAGCGAAGGAGGATCCCAGTTCCCAAACCCTTTGTCGCAAACTTTGTCGTGGACCTTGTCGATTCGTCCACCCGGATTCCGACGAAGTTCACGATTAAGTTCACGACAAAGAATGTTAGATGGCTCACGCTCCCATCAACTGTTGATTTTCTGTAGCATATTAATTATAAGTCTTCGACTCTGTTCGTAAGCCATTCTGGATTCGATTTGAAAGGAGATACTGAGATGTACCTTTACGTTGAGTTATGGAGGTTTCGCCCCGCTTGGCTCAAACTTTCTCAAGGCGACAGGAAGGCTTGGATGGATAAGCTCCTCGCCGGGCTGCAACAACAGCTTCAGTCGGGTGTTGAGGCCCTCGGGTTTGCTTCTAACGACGGGGATACATCGCATTCGTCCGGGTACGATTTCCTTGCTGCTTGGAAGATGCCGAACAAAGAGGTTGCCCAGCGGTTTGAGGATTTCGTTGAAAATGTGGGGTTGCACGAGTACTTCGAGCAGGTTAATACCAGGGGACAGATGATGGAGATGGAGGAGGTCGTGTCGGCACTCTTGAATGCCCAGAATCGATAGGTGTCAGAAACCAGATACCAGATACCAGATACCAGATACCGGATGCCGGACCTGTCCTCCATAGCTCGAAGCGCGAAGGAGGAGGCCATACCAACCGAGTCAGAGCGTGGTATCGCGCCATCAGGTATATCCCCGGTGCCTGCCCCTGAAGGGGGCATATGTGTAAGCCCAGGGCGGCAGCCCTGGGTCAACCGCACAGCTCAAATCGCGAGCCCTGTATGGGCGGCACATTCCAGAAGAATCCTTTTGGACAACAGACCCGTGAGCCCTGGGTTGGCGCCAAAACCTTCCTCCGAGTCTCGCGCCACGGGACGATATGAAGCTCGCAGATCAGGGGTGACTTCGCCTGGTCGCCTTCATCCG
>JAUWTT010000216.1 GCA_030614585.1 Acidobacteriota bacterium | reverse complement strand
TCCTCCTTCGTGCTCGTGCTAGGCCTGCCCTCCATAGCTTTAGCGAAGGAGGGTGCTCGTAATCGCAATCGAACACCCGCCCAAAAGAGATCCTCACGTGCGATTCCTCAGCTGTGGGATTCACCACTAAGACACAAGAAGATCCTACTAGTGAATTCGTGCTTTAGTGGTTGGTCTTGTTTCGCTCCATCCCGGCATACCGGTGATGAGTCTCCACCATTCATCGCGGTCGTCTCAGCTCCGGGCTGTGCTGGAGAAGGAATTACGGGCGTTTCTTCATCAGATAGAGGGTCCTACTACTATCCCCGACTGCCTGCTTCTCGACGATTTCGAACACTCGAGCGAATTCACTCTCAAAACCCGCGGCTGTGTAGTCAGTAAAGATGTCTTCACGGGTGGAGAGCATCCGTTGAACTTGCGAGTCTTCCTTCGGGACGAACTCGATGATGAGCCAGTTACACAGTGAGGCAAAGAACTGAACGAGGGCCGGGAGAGGAACATTGTTTGCGATCGCAAGATGATGCACGAGGGCGAGAGCCATGGCCAGGTCGGCGGGGCCTCGATCCAAGAGGGACTGTCGCTCTGTATTGTTCCAGCCAATTGCAGGCGACGGATTGGAAAGATCCATCACAAGGGGCAACAGGTTCGAGACTTTGGTTTCCTTGCATATGAGATAGTTTTGTTCGACCGCCATGGGATCGAAATCGAAGGACACGGTAGGAATCTGTTTAGTGGCGGCGATCCGGCTGAAGACCCCATTGTTAGCTCCCAGATCCCATGCGCTGGCTGGGTTTGCAAGCTCGATGAACTGCTCTACCTGTCGTTTCTTTTCTTCGAAAGCGGCCTTTGTGTAGTTGGTTTCGTCGTAATATTCGCTCCAGGTTGTCTTAGCCTGTTTCAACCCCAGCTTGCGCACCCCAGTTTCGAGGCTGTCCAGAATCCCCATCAGAGCCATTCGAGAGACTTTTCGTCGTCGTGAGCCGACCTGTTTGTCCTGGAAATGGCTTTGGGATTTGGAATGGAGATGGAGGTGAGTCAGTAATGACGTCCGAAAGTACGTTCTTGCGGGCAAAAGCCGGGTTGCCAGATCGAGAGGTACTCCATCGATGTAACGCTGTGAGAGGCAACTCAAGCGAGTATCCCGAAAAGCGATCAGAGCCAATGGGGCCAGGAAATGCTGACAGAACTGCCGGTAGGCAACCCAGGGTTCGCCCTCCCGGTATGGTTCAAATGAGAGGGTGTCCATCAGTAATGCTCTGTTGTCAACGAACTGAATATTGTAAGCCGTGCTGTCTTTGAGGGACATTCCGAACTCGAGACTCAGTTTCTGGATCTCCAGCGTGGCAAGGGCGGCCTCCTTGAGTTGGCCGAAGCACCACTCATACGGATAAGAGATGAATGGAATCCGCGTAGGCTTGAGGATGCGGTAAGCAGGCGCAGGAGTGTTCGAGGCCTGTTCCATTTCCTCGTGAGGGATTAGGAGGTTGCGCTTGGTAAGGGCGTCGTATAGTCCCGACTCGATAAGTTGGTCATACGAGTCTGCATAGGATGGATTGACTTGACGGTATAGAACGCCGCCTCGTTCGAACACATGCCCGCTTGGGTCGCGGAATGACCCGGGAACGACACCGTCATTCATCGGAGTCGGTATCTTCTTGCTTGGGGGGAGGACCCGAGAAGTACGCTCTGATCCGGCCCCAGAACAGCTTGAGAGAGAAGGATGCCGCAGCAATTCCGGCGATGACAATTTGAAGGACATAGCTTCCTGTGCCGGGATCGACATAGGCATGAGCCGATCTCGGAAAGACCAGGACCAGAATAATCACGGAAGCCGCGAGGCCAAGAAAATTACGAACCCGTTTCATGGGGTATGGAGTATATCTCATCTTGACTTCTTTACCCAAGGTTGCCTTCGAGGGCGGAAGCCCTTTCTTGAGGGGACTGTTGCCCATACCAGAACAGCAGAAGTTCGAAGTTCGAAGCTCGAAATTCGAAACAAGCACCAAATCCCAAACAAGGTCGATTCAATGAACTCAATACCTCGATTTCCACAGAGCTCTTAACCGGCTGTATTTCAGTAGGTTAGATGGTCTTGCAAGGAAGTTTGAAGTTTGGATTCAATTGGGAATTGGTTCTTGGGATTTGGGAATTGGACCTGCCCTATGGTGTTCAGGCAAGCTGTTTGAGTTGGGCTACTGTTTTCCGGCAGGCATTCAGTAAGAACTGTCCGTCGTACTGGAAGGTAATGAAGCGCATGCCTCTTGAGGCCCACAGTTTGACGTCTTCGAGATCTGTGAGATGGACTCCCGGAGCGACTCCGTGACGGTTGCAGGATTCGATCACGGCCTCGAATGCGTCCTGCACCCGTGGGTCTTTTGTTTGCCCCGGTATACCCAGACTCTGGGACAGATCGAATGGACCAATCATGACGGCGTCTACACCTTCAACCGAAACAATCGAGTCAACCCGATTGACGGCTTCTTCGGTTTCAATCTGCACGACGATCAGCGTCTCCTTGTTTGACCAATCCAGAAACTGTTCGGCCGAACAGTCACGAAAGAGCGTCGAAATTTTTGAGATGCTGGCCCCCCTTTCTCCCAGGGGGAAATACTTTGTCGATTTGATGATGTGTCGGGCCTCTTCTTCGGTATCGACTCGCGGCAAAACGAGTCCCTCGGCCCCCAGGTCCAGTGTGTGTGCCATCTGGTGGTAGAGCTTGTCAGGTACTCGAACCAGAAATCCCAGCTTCTCGTATTTGGCGACGAGAGCAAGAGACTTGAGTGACTCAGAGTCACAGCCCCAGTGTTCGGTGTCCAGGACGACATAATCCCACCCGGCTGTCGCGCTGAGAGAGATTACCTCGGGAACTTTTACCATTCTCAGCATGGTCCCGAAGCAGGTTCCTCCTTCGTTCAGAGTACGTTTTACGTGGTTTTGTTTCAATTCCATAGTGTCTCCCCTTTGTCCTGCGCAGCTGTGATCGGTCTACCGGACCTTGGTGTCGTAATTACTGTGCCTCCACATCCGCACGACCTGGCCGTTCGCATCCAGATCAAACCGGATCTGTTCTCCCTGTTTCCCGTCAGCACGAATGCGTCGAAATGTTTGAACCCCGTCTTGCTTGAGCGTTCCAAGGTTTCCCAGAGGATCGGCGGTGGGTAATTCGAGGAAGGCC
Source organism: Acidobacteriota bacterium (assembly GCA_030614585.1). Lineage (GTDB taxonomy): Bacteria > Acidobacteriota > UBA6911 > RPQK01 > JAPXNP01 > JAUWTT01. The sequence goes on along the minus strand of JAUWTT010000216.1, from coordinate 3,738 downwards.
AGTGCACCCTTCCAGTTGATCACAGCTGTTTCTCACCAGTCACCGCGGTAAAGGCCGGTATATTTGTTGAGATCGGGGTCGTCGGGCTTCCCCTTTCCTGGGTCTTCTGTGGCATCTGTGATCGCCGAGCCCACCATCTTGTGGGCTTGACGGGTAAAAAGAGTCGGGTCAATGGCGGTGGCATTGGTCATGAAAACGACTGCAACCTTGTCATTCGGGTTCAGCCTGAACTCGCTCCGATATCCCGGACAGGATCCTCCGTGACCCACGAAATTCTTATTGTCTTGCCGCCGGACCCAGAAGCCGAGTCCACGGGAGGTGCCCTCTTTCCAATCGGGATCAATCCACTGAACCCGCTGCATTTCGCGTAAGGTGCTTGCTTTGAGGACTTCCTCACCCCCGCTCTCGAGAAGCCGAAACTGCCACGAGGCGAATTTAGCCAGGTCCTCGACGGTAGAAGCATAGCCTGCGGCTGGGGCAATGCCCCGGGCTTGAAAGAACGGCATTTTGGGTCTGGTACCCTCGCGGGTCAGTGCTCCATACCCGGTAGCCAGTCTCTTTCCCCGCTGGTTGGCCGGCATTTCAGGGGTAGTGTCCCGGAGTTCCAAGGGATCCAGAATCCTAGCCTTAACATACTCGCGATAGCTCTGACCCGACAATTCGGGTATCAACTCGCCTGCCAGAGTCAGCCCCAGATTTGAATATTGGAAATACTGCTCGGCAGGGTACAGAGTGCTCTGGGCCGAAAGCCTTGCTTTAATCTGCTCCCTGGTCGGAAACTGAAATTCCGGCCCTGTCCAGTAGGGAAAGTCAGACTCTCTCGGTAGTCCGGATGCGTGGCTCAGAATTCCCCGGACCGTGAGCGGGCCGGAGTTCTTATGGGCTTCTCCGATGTTGAACCATGGGAGCAGGTCGGCAACCTGGTCGTCCAGACGCAGCCTGCCTTCGTCGTACAACTGCATGACACCGATGCTGGTGAAGAGCTTCGAGATAGAACAGATGCTATAGATGGTTTGAGGGGTGGCCGGTTTCTCGCTATCGAGGTCCGAGACTCCAAATCCCCGGCTCCACAGCAGTTCCTGATCATAGACCACCGCCATCGAGATTCCAGGAAGATGCTGATACGCGAGTTGGGCATCCACCCAGACCTCGAGCAGTCCCAGCGCATTCTTGACTCCGGGATCTTCACGAAGATCTGCCGGCCCGGTTGCCAATCCGGTCGAGGCAACAGCCGGTCCGGAAATAGCCAGGAGTAAGGCGAGCAGCCAAAGGGTGATCCAAATTCGGTGGTGTCGGCACGATCTCTTCATATCCAATCCTTCTCCAATCATCTTCCGGGGCCGGCGGGACAAGTACCAATGCCACAGGTGCTGGGAATTGTAAAGCGGGGGGTAAGGAATTGCCAGACGTGAGATTCCTCAGTGGGAGGATTTACCACCAACACACCAAGGGCACCAAGTAAAGGAGTGGTTCACTACGCAGTGCTTCCTGAGAGCCCAATCTCCAGCGATTCTCAGTGAAGGACTGCCCCAAGGTCCATTCTGAGTGTAGAATTGCAGACTTGGTTTATAAGGAGTTTTCAATGATTGGAAAACGCGGGTTTCTGACTGGATGTTTGCTGGCTTTGTTACTGTTTTTCCCGGTGTTGGCTCAGCAAGGGGATGCTTCTCGTGAGTCGGTGGACCCTGAAGAAGTCCGAACACTTCGAGAACTGGCGGAGAGTAACGAAGCACTGAGCGACGAGCTGCGAGCTCAGATCCTGGAGGTCTACGACGCTGCACTCAGCAGTCTCGTTGCCGCTGATGCGTCGCAAGCTCAGGTTAGGAGCTTTCAGCTTGAACAGGCCCGGACCCGCGAAAGAATTGAATCTCTTCGGGATAGGCTCAGTCAGCGAGCTATGGAACCGGAGGTAACGATTCCGGAGGATGCGACTGTAGCACAGGCCGAGAGCGTGTTGGCTGAAGAGCGTTCCCGGCTTGCAGCCAGCCGGGCGGCTGTGAATGAGGTGGAGCAGCTTGCCCAGGGGCGTGCCGAGTCTCGCAACGAGATTTCCCGGCGTCTGGGTGCCCTCGAGCAAGAGATAGAGACGGTCAACGACGAGCTGAGAGGAACAATTCAAAGCGATGCGCACCCCGACTTGAAGCGGGCCATTCGAACCAATCTGCTCGCGCGCCGAGAGGCTCTGATTCAGCAAGCGGCTTCGTTACGGACCCAGAAGGGCCTCTTGGACGAGCGGGGCAGGCTGGTCCCCTGGCAGATTGATCAGGCTCAGCGACGTATTACCTTCAGTGAACAGGTCGTTACCCTGAACGAAGCTGCGATACAGAACCTGCTGGACCTGGACGCCGTCAAGTCGCTTCAAGAAGTTCGGGTTCGGTGCAGTGAAGCTTCGAAACAGGTGCCTGAGCTGGCTGAGATTGCGGCAGAGGTCGAGGGTTTGGCTGAGATGCTCTGGGGGCCAGAGGGAATTGTAGAGAAGTCTGAGGCAACAGCAAAGGCCCTCACGGTTGCAGGTAAGAACGTTTCTGATCTTAACCGCCTGGTTCAGCTGACGATACGGAAGTTCCAGGCGTTTGGTCGACGAGGGAGCATTTCCCGATGGTGGCCCGACCCGCCTGAAGATTTCCCGAAGCCAGGTGACATCGCGAAGACGATTCAGGAGTTGAAGTGGCGAGTTCCCGAAGCTCAGCATGACCTTATCCAACTTGAACAGGAACGCTTGGAGGTTCGAGCGCTCAGGTCGGATACGTTGGCTGATCTGAGGGTGGTCTACCCGGGTGAGGGCGGGCGAGAAACTCGAAATGTTGCTCGTGAGCTGCTGAGTACCCGGCGGGAATTGCTTGACCGATTGATCAAACTTTACGGTCGGTACTCGAACCAACTCGTTGAGCTTGAGACGAGCTCTCGCCATTTGCTCAGCGAGTTGGATGGAATTAGGAGTTTTCTCTATGAACAACTCCTGTTCGTACGTAGCGTGCCTCGTCCAATCGTTCCGCAACTAGGGGATACCTTCGAAGCTTTTCTATGGCTGATTTCCCCGGCAGAGTGGGCGGCTGCCTTAAGGGCGATTTATGAAGGATTTGCCGAGTTCTCGGCTAAAGGGTTGGGCTCCATTTTAGTACTGCTGTTTCTTATTGGTCTGCGCCGGTGGATGCGGCGGCGAATCGGAGCTTTGGCCAAGCGCGTTTCGAATCCACTTACCGACACCTATCGCGCTACACTGGAAGCGCTGGCTTATACGCTGCTGTTGGCTGCCCCACTGCCTTTGTTCCTCTATCTCGCCGGTGGCTTCCTCTCCAGAACCGCGTCTTCGCCATTCCTCTTCTCTGCTGCTGCGGCGTTGGGCTATTTTGCCTGGATCGTCGCTCTTTTTGAAATCAATCGGCAGGCTCTGGTGCCCGGAGGATTGACCGAAGCTCACTTTGGCTGGCCCCGCGCCGTCACACGCCCGATCTACCGAGGGTTCCTGATAGCCGAGGCCGTGTGTCTGCCTCCACTTTACTTTGCCATCCAATTTGCGATGGCTGGAATGGAATTCAATAGTCCGGATCAGTTTCAGGTTTACAACAACTCGCTCGGCCGAATCATTTTCGTTGTAGCAATGAGTGTTCTAGGTTTCTCTCTTCTGGGCCTTTTTCGCCCCCGGAAGAGGGCCAACTCGGCTGTTCACAGCGAACACTCCAGCAGATTGCACCGTATCTACATGTATGCGTATCCGGTGATTGTGTTGACGACCAT
>JAUWTT010000641.1 GCA_030614585.1 Acidobacteriota bacterium | reverse complement strand
TCCGGGCAGGGCGGCGTTTCTGGAGCCTCGAATCGAGTATTGGAACGTACCGCTGATTCGTAATAGTGAGATCGTCGAACGACCGACCCAGCAAAACACCATCACGAAGCGGTACGCCGAGGAAGCCGTCGCCTTCATCGAACAGAATAAGGATCGCCCATTTTTTTTGTATCTTGCCCACAGCATGGCGCACGTTCCACTTTTCGTATCGGAGGGCTTTTCTGGAAGAAGCCCGCGTGGACTCTATGGTGATGTTATGGAAGAGATCGACTGGAGTGTGGGTGAGATCCTGAACACATTGAGAAAGCATGGGCTGGACCAGAAGACACTCGTCATTTTCACAAGTGACAACGGCCCATGGCTGACCTTCGATGAACAAGGGGGTTCTGCAGGCCTGCTCCGCGGAGGTAAGGGCGACACTTTTGAGGGGGGGATGCGCGAGCCAACAATCTTCTGGCGGCCAGGCTTTGTCAAGCCTGGCATCGTCACGGACCCCGCCACGACCATGGATATTCTTCCCACGTTCATGAGTCTTGCGGAGATTCCAATACCCGAGGATCGAATCCTCGATGGGTACGACTTGACACCAGTATTGGCTGGTGAAGGCAGCAGCGGACGGAACTCGGTTTTCTACTATCGGGGCACCGAGATATTCGCGGCCCGACTGGGCGTCTACAAAGCGCACTTCATTACCCGATCCGGATATGGGCCGGACAAGCCCCTTCGGCATGATCCCCCTCTGCTCTATAACCTGGAACACGATCCTTCCGAACAGTACGACATCGCGGAATCTAATCCCGACGTGATTGCTGAGATAATCCGAATGGTAGAAGACCACAAACGGACAGTGGAACCCGTTACGGATCAATTGGCGATCCCACTGGTGATCCCACCGGGGATCGCGCTCGAAGAGGAGTAGTTCCAGGCGAATGGATTGGTGGTTCTCTGAGTTCAGAGACCCTTGAGTTGGAGAAATGAAAGTGAGAATTTACAGACACAAACCATTGGCCTTGGCACTTCTCCTTGCGGCGGTTCTTACCGGGTGTGCAGGAGACGGCCCGGAAGGATTGCCTCAGGTGCCACCAAATATTATCTTCATAATGGCCGACGATCTCGGTTATGGTGACTTGGGCTCCTATGGACAGGAACAGATCCAGACACCTCACCTCGACCAGTTCGCCTCGGAGGGCGTACGGTTTACTGATTTCTATGCTGGTGCAACGGTCTGTGCTCCCTCCCGCAGCGTCTTGATGACAGGCCTGCACACCGGGCATACGTATATCCGCGGAAACAGTAAAGACAATCTCAGACCGGAAGATGTGACGGTAGCCGAAGTCTTGAAGGATGCTGGGTACGCTACCGGGCTCGTTGGGAAATGGGGCCTGGGACATGAAGGTTCAGATGGGCTTCCGACCCGCCAGGGCTTCGACTACTTTTTCGGCTACCTGGATCAGCACCATGCTCACAATTACTATCCCTCTTTCCTCGTCCGCAACGAAGAGCGTGTCAACTTGAAAAATGTCGTCCCCGAGGAGGGCGAGTTCGGCCAGGGCGTGGCTGTTGAAAAGCTTGAGTACAGCCACGGGCTTATCGCGGAAGAGGCTCTCCGCTTTGTTGAGAAGCACGCAAAGCAGCGATTTTTCCTCTACCTGGCTCTCACACTCCCTCACGCGAATAATGAAGCCGGCGATGAGGGGATGGAGGTCCCTGATTTCGGCATCTACGCCGATAAGGATTGGCCGGAAGCTCAGAAGGGAACAGCGGCAATGATTAGTCTTCTCGACAGCGACGTAGGCCGGCTGATGACGCTGTTGAAAGAACAGGGAATTGACGAAAACACCATCGTCTTCTTTACGTCAGACAACGGTCCACACGCTGAAGGCGGCAACGACCCCGATTTCTTCGATTCAAATGGCCAACTGCGAGGCATCAAAAGGGATCTTTACGAGGGGGGAATCCGCGTTCCCATGTTGGTACGCTGGCCTGGAAAAACACCCGCTGGTACCGTTTCAAACCATGTCGGCTACTTCGGAGATTTTATGGCTACTGCTGCAGAGATAGCCACTGCTCAGGTTCCAGCCAGTCTAGACAGCATCAGCTTTCTTCCCGCAATACTCGGCGAAACCGATTGGCAGCAAGAGCATGATTACCTCTATTGGGAGTTCTATGAAAGAGGTTCTGCTCAAGCGGTCCGGATGGGTAACTGGAAAGCGGTCCGAAAACCGATGTTTGGGGGACAGATCGAGCTGTATAACCTCGAATCCGACAGCGGAGAAGAGATCGATGTTTCAGAAGGGTTCCCGGACATCGTATCCAAGGCTCGCAAGAGCATGGAGGAGGCGCATACTCCATC
>JAUWTT010000259.1 GCA_030614585.1 Acidobacteriota bacterium | reverse complement strand
CTTGCCTTTCGTGGAGAAAAGGAGGCACTGGATCGAGATGCGATCGCTTCTCTTGCTGCCGGGAGTTTGGCTGCGACACTCGGGTTGGCGCACTTTCTGGGGGAAGAGGAATTCGAGCGCATCTATCATTTGGGAAAGAAAAACAGTGTGGTTGTGAGCCCTGTGGGAAAGCTTGCCCTGCTGCTGGTTGTAATACCAAATGGGCAACCTACGAAACCGTTGGTTGAGAACTTGGGACGGACGGTTCTGCTTTTACGAGATCTGCTGGATCGAGAAACCGTTCGGTTCGTTCAGGACGAGGGTGAGTCAGCTGCCCTCAACTCCCTCGGTCTTTAATATAATCTTCCAGAGTGCTGTGTTCTAATCGAGACTACAAGAGCAAAATATTTGCGATGAGCCAGGTTGATTTGACTTAGGCTGGGGTAGATTGCTGTGCCATATATCAACTATGCAAGGCGGGAGATCAATTACAAGATCGTCTATTGCGGTCCAGGCCTCTCCGGAAAAACCACGAACATTACGCAAATCTACCGCTCAGTGAAACCACGAGCCAGAGGAAGGTTGGTTTCGCTTTATACCGAAATGGAGCGCACCCTTTACTTCGACTTCCTGCCCCTGAACCTGGGTGAAGTCCGAGGTTTTCGGGTAAGGGTGCACCTGTATTCAGTGCCGGGACAAGTCTGCTATGCGGCTCCTCGCCAACTGGTCTTCCGAGGGGCAGATGGGATGGTGTTTGTTGCGGATTCCACCCGGATTCGAATGGACGCCAACCTGGAAGCACTGAGAGACTTGAAAAAGAACCTCCAGTACTACAGTCTGGATGTCCGCAACTTTCCTTATGCTCTCCAGCTGAACAAGCGTGATCTGGGTGATATCCATGAAGCCGATTACCTCGTTCGGGAACTCCTGCTGGCGGAAGAACCGGTTTTCGAAGCGGTAGCGAGTCAGAACAATGGTGTCCGCGAAACATTGAAGGACGTGATCCGGCAAATACTCGTCAACCTCGAACAGGAGATCTCGGCGTGAGCTGGGAACTGGGAGTTGGGGGCTCATGGAAGTGCGAACGACGAACGTCGAATGACGAGCGAAAAGGAACTGGGAACTAGGCTTGAGACCTGAGGCTTGGGATCTTCACTTGTGCTCCGCCTGTCCTCCGTAGCCTTGGCGAAGGGGGATGCTCGTAATCGAAAACCTTACCCTTAGCGAACTTGGCGCCTTTGCGTGAAATGAACTTGTCTCACGCCAAGCCGCAAAGAACGCAAAGGGACCGTTCGTCGTTCGTCGTTCGACATTCACCCCACTGGCATCGGGAAAGCCCTTTCTGTTACGCTGACCGACATGGGACCTCGCTGGGAACTGGTTGAAGGCCTGGTCGAGCAATACACTGATCTTCCCCCTGAAGCTATCTTCAAAGAAGACATCTTGCGTACTGGAATAGCCTTCTCCGAAGATGTGCTCCGCGTCGCTTCGGGATACAAACCGAAGGCTTACTTCATTTTCTCGTTCGATCTCGTCCCCATCTCGGAAATGGACAAACAGGAGAACCTGCGGGTGCCCGAGGAGATCTGTTTGATCGGAGGGCGTCGGAGTTTTCGCCGGACGATTATCTCAGTCAGAGTGAATCCTTCCTCACCTTACAAAGTGGCGATCTCTGATGAAGGTAAACTGATCCTGACGCTTGAAAGGAAAGAGGTGTGTGGGGTTCGGTATCCCCGTGCGCCGGACTACTACGGGAGGACACTCTCGAACGGCAAGCCTATCTCTGACATCGCCCCTTCGATCGAATGGGGCTACCTGGTTTATCTGACGGTCTTTCGGTTGTGCCACTACCACGGCCGAAAAGACGAGTGCAAGTTCTGCGACATTAACGAGAACTACCGCCAGCAGAAGCGGACAGGACGTTCCTACACCGCTGTGAAGTCAGTCGGGGAAGTCCTCGAAGCGCTCAGCATCATCCAGGAGACCGATTCTGAAAGCCGGGCCTATACTGTGACAGGCGGAAGCGTGACCTCGAGCCTGAATGGACTCAAGGAAGTTGAGTTCTATGCCCGATACCCGGAGGCGATTGAGAGGGAGTTTCCCGGCAGATGGATCAGTAAAGCCGTTGTGCAGGCGCTGCCGAAAAGTGAAGCGCAGGTGCTGAAAGATGTGGGAGTCCAGATCTACCATCCGAATTACGAAATCTGGGAGCCTGAACTGTTCCGCGCGATCTGTCCGGGCAAGGAAGAATACGTTGGCCGCGATGTTTGGATCGAACGGATTCTCGACGCTGGAGAAGTTTTTGGACCTCAACACGTGATACCCAACTTTGTTGCCGGGATCGAGATGGCGAAGCCCTTTGGGTTTGTTAGCGTCGAAGAGGCGATTGCATCCACAGCTGAAGGTTTGGATTTCTTCATGTCGAATCGGATTGTCACCAGGTTCACCACCTGGTGTCCTGAGCCGATAACTCAACTCGGCGCTGAGAATCGTGGGGGTGCTCCCTTGGAGTACCATGTGGCCCTCCTGAAAACCTGGAGAGACCTTCTCGAGAAGCATGGGCTGCCGGCTCCTCCAGGATACGGACAGCCCGGAATCGGGCAGGCAGTGTTTTCGGTTTCCTCGTTCATGGATGTAGTGAGAGATTAGAGTTCTTCTGTTGACGGATTGAATCACAAAAGCACAGAAACTTAAGGTTCTACCGTGGTGTCCTTGGTGCCTTGGTGGTTAATCTCCCAATTTTCCGTGAAAGTTCCTTGACGAGGCCGTGCAGCATATTGACGTCCTCTCGTTCGAGTTGAGCGCGGCCGGTAATCTTCCTCAACCGTAACATCAGGCGTCCCACCGACAGTCGGGTGGGAAGGTCGAGTAAGTTGAGAGCTTCTTCGATCCGGGACATGAGCGATTCGACTTCTTTCGAATCTGCCTCGTGGAGGGTTTCCCCACCCACGTGACTCGACATCCCGACATGGATCTCGTAGGCAACAATAGCAGCGGCCTGGGCAAGGTTGAGGACCTGGTAATCCGATCCTGTCGGGATCTCAACCAGCCACTGACACAGGCGAAGCTCTTCTCGCCTCAAGCCGTTGTCTTCCGACCCAAGCACGATGCCGATTTTGGAAGAAGCGAACTTCGGAAGCAGGTCCTCGACAAGTGTCCGGCAGGAGAGCATTCGCGGCTTTCGGCCTCGATACCGACCCGTTGTGCCAATCAACAATCCAAGTTCATCCGCGACTTCGTCAAGAGTGGGGACAAACCGGGCTCTGTCGAGCACCGGGGCCCCCTTCATTGCGTAGCTTCGCGCCTCCAGACCCACTTCGCACTCCGGTTGGACGAGAATCAGATGCTCGAACCCCATGTTCTTCATCACCCTTACCGATGAGCCCAGGTTGGATGCGAACTGAGTTCTCACCAGCACGAAGTGGATATTCTCTCGTCTCGGGAACATATCGGAGGGAAGTTTACATTACTTCGTGAACAGGTTCCTGTGCCGGTGTGCCTGCCTGAAGACTTGTCTTGTTGAATGAAGTATCTTACACTAGAGTAGAGTATTAGGATTCTGGTAAGAATATGCCAACCGCTACCTTGAGCACCAAAGGTCAGACAGTGATTCCGAAACCGATTCGAGACCACCTTGACCTGCGACCCGGGGACAAGCTGGACTTTGTCCTTCTCGGTAACGGCGATGTTGTCATTCGGCCTGCCGTCGATGACGTGAGAAAGCTGAAGGGTTTGCTCCGCCGTCCCGGAAGAAAACCGGTTTCCGTCGAAGAAATGAACCAGGCGATTCGAAATCGGGGGCACTAGTAAATGCAGGGGCTCGATACGAACGTTCTGGTACGTTATCTCACGCAGGATGACCCGGAAGAGTCAGCCCTTGCTGCAGTCGCCATCGAACAACCCGATGCCGTATTCCTGATTCAACCAATCGTCTTGTGTGAACTGGTCTGGGTGTTGGATTCTGCATACAGATTCTCGAAACTGGAGATCCTCACCGCCCTCGAGCAGATTCTGCGTACCGCCCAGTTCGAGGTTGCTCGAAAAGACACGGTGTGGAAATCGGTGGCCGGCTTTCGGCGGGGCAAAGGCGACTTCGCCGACTATTTCATTGGTGAAGCCAACCTGAGCGATGGAGCTGTTTCCACTCTCACTTTCGATAAAGCCCTGCGACCCGCTACGGGATTCCGGCTACTCGAAGCATAAGAGACCGCCGGCGGAAATAGATTTGCCAGACTCATCCAGATGGGCGTACCTCTCAATTCCCACTACGGAAGGACTTCTTCGAGGGACGAACCTTGTGCGGAGCTGGGTGGCGACATGCCCAGGAAAGCGGCGATCGTCGGTGCAACATCCACCGGATGAACCAAGCGATGTATTGTCCTCGACCGTATCCCCGGTCCTGCGAAGATGATCGGTACGTGCGTGTCGTAACTCCATGGCGAACCGTGCATTGTTGCGATAGGGCCCTTGTCGAATAGGAACCAGTAAGGATCTTGGACAACGTAAATGTCACCGGAACGGGATGGATGGAAGTTTCGTTGGATTTGTTCTACAACCGCGGTTTTCTGGAGCGGCAGTGCACCATTGCGGGGAACCGCGATCGCAATACCCTTGATTTCGGTCAGTGCCCCGGCGATCGCCTGCTCGACATCTTTCCGATCCAACTGAGCTTCTGAGATCTTTGTGTCATCGAGATACAGGTATGGACGGAAGAAGAATCGGGCGATGCCATCGATACCGAACATTTTCTTTCCCGCTTCATTCACGATACCGATTAACTCGTCAGGATAGAGTCGCTCCGCTTCAAGCCCCAACTCAGCCATATATTCCGGCATTTCGGCCATGCCGTGATCTGCGGAAAGTACGATCAAGGTGTTCTTGAGACCACCCGTTTCTTCTATGAACTCGAACAGATCCGCCAGGGTCCTATCCAGCTGAAGCACGACATCTTCGTTCTCCAGACTCGAAGGTCCAAAGAAATGGTTGACCGCGTCAACGGAAGAAAAGCTGATCGACAAATAATCAGGAATCGTGTCCTGGCCCAGTTGTTCAGCCCGGACCAGTGCCTTGGAAAGGTCGAGTATCAGCCTGTCCCCTACTGGGCTGACAATGAGCCGGGTGAAGAAGAGCTTGTCGTCTGCCTCTCCGAACGGGTGAGGGAAGACTCTGCCGTAACCACGCAAATCAGTTTCATATGGGCGATCATCTTGCGCTGCGAGGAGATAGGTTGAAGCAGGATTTAACAAAGACCATGAGGTCCCGGCGTATGACTCCGCCTTGCGCTGTTCATTCCATTCACTGGCCCATTTCGGATAGGCATCGTAGTAATAGGTACTGGTAACGAAATCACCGGTATCGGTGGAATACCAGAAAGCCTTGCCTGCGTGGCCAGCCATAGCCACAGCGCTGCGATCCTTGCCGGAGACCCCGAAAATCTTGGCCCGGCCACCGTAATATGCCGCGAGGGAATCTCCCAGCGTCGCCGCAAGAATCACGCTTGGAGAGCGACCCTGGGTTCGAGATAGCTTTTGAGACGGATCGAGTTGTGCCCCCTTCGAGGCATCCACTCTGGTAGGAATGATCGGATGTCTAGCGTCCTCAATGTTGTAGGAGAGTTCTCCGTGCTCGCGGTCAAACCAGACATTGCCGACCATACCGTGTTGAGACGGGAAAGCCCCGGTGGCCAGCGTCGTGTGGCCGACGATTGTCTCCGTATTGGCATGCTGGTAATGTGCGTTTGTGTAGACAGTTCCCGAGTTCAACAAGTATCGAAATCCACCCTCACCAAAACGATCGCCATAACGACTCAGTAGATCGGCCCTCAATCCGTCAACCGTGACTTGTAGAACGAGCTTCACTCTGGCTTTGGGTTCACCATTTACGCTGGGTAGATGTCCGGCAATTAACAGGATTGAGGCCGTCGTGAGAAACCAGTTCTTGATTCCGGTTCTAACCACTTCTTCACACTCCATGCAGATTCAAAACGTACCAAGTGAAAAGGGGACAGTCTCGAATGGCACTGACTTAAGCACATTCGGCATGAGATTTTCGGTAACGATTTCTATGTTTAATGACCTGCATTTCATGTCTTGGTTGGGTCAAGCGTTGATAGTTTTTGGG
>JAUWTT010000499.1 GCA_030614585.1 Acidobacteriota bacterium | reverse complement strand
GTTTCGCACAACGCGCTGGTGACCCTGCTCATCCCTGAGTTCTTGGTATTGCTCGAGGAAACTGCCGACTTCGGCTTGCACCGCTTCAGCCAAGAGCTTCTGCGCCCCTTCTCGAAGAACGTCTGTTAGAGCGTCTCTGGCGGTGGTGGGCTGCTGGATAGAAACTACGGTATCCTTCTTCACGGCGTGTCCTCCTCCCTTTATGGGTGAACTCACGATTGGTCGTCACGAGTTCAGGGTACGCCATCTGTCACACGTCCCCTCATACACAAGTTTCGATCATAACTCCCGGTTCTGTCGGAGCCAATTACCTTGAAGCAGACAATCCATTGAGTGATAGAGAGTCTCAGATGAGGCTCCGCATTTGCTTGAAGGAGGCCAGGGAGAGTGGGTATTGGCTCCGCCTATTGGATTTGGGCACGAATCCCAACCTCATCAACGAACGTGACCGGTTGATCGTTGAAAGCACAGAGCTAGTCAGAATCTTTGCCGCCATCGTCCGCAAACGAAGCTCCCCGGAATCTTAACCTTGGGAATTGGTACTTGGTTCTTGGGACTTCCGAAGGTGGCACGCCCGGCAGGATTCGAACCTGCGACCTACGGATTCGAAGTCCGGCGCTCTATCCAGCTGAGCTACGGGCGCGTGGTGCACATTTTAAATGATTTGGACGGGGTTATCCAAACCAGCCATTTCTTGCAGAATTCCCTGCGTAGCAGAGCTCCGCTGATTACGCATCCTCGGGAGGATACTCTGCTCGTTTCGGAGGATAGATGACCTGACGGTTCTTAGGGTCAAATGCCATTACCCGGCCTTCACGGTACGACTCGATGCCCAGGTTGATCGCTACCATGGTTTGGTACCCCATCAGAACGTCATAGACCGGCTTGTCCCGAGTTCGCATGCAGTTGAGCCAGTCGTCTACGAGGTCGGTGCCGAGTTCCGAATCGATAATCACCTCTTCCTTGCCGTCATTGGCCGCCTTAAACGCGTTGAGAAACGTCTGCTCAGGTATCACCTTGGCACAGATCCGGGGTCTCTGGGCACCATCACTCTGAGTTGGATCTCCCATCGAGTCTCCAAACTGTGTGGTGCTGCTCAAAACTTCGAGGGTTCCCCAGTTTGCATAAACCGCCCAAGGCGTCGCTGTCGAGTTAGCCATCGTGGACACCATGTTTATGGTGTAGTCCCCAGGGTACTCCACCATCGTCATGTACGTATCGGGTACTTCCCGGTCCTTTTGCACATAGATTCCGCCCATTCCAGAGACCCGGGTGGGGAAATCGAAGCCGAGCATTGTCAGCAGGGTGCCGAGACGGTGATAGAGTAAATCTGAGGCATTTCCATCGGAGTAGTCCCAGTACTTTCGCCACCGGAAGTATCGGTCAGCACTAAACGGCCGCCTTGGAGCCGGGCCCAACCAGCTGTTCCAATCCAGGTTTCCCCCGGGAGTGACCTCGGCCTCCGGCCAGTGCCTGCTGCCCAGTCCGGGAATGGGATAATTCCACATGCTGGTTTCAGTGTTTCTGTTGTAGCTCGTCAGAGCCCAGACGATCTTCCCGATCTTCCCGGACTTCAGATATTTGTTGATCTCCCAGTTCAGCTTCTCGGCAGGCCCTGAGCCACCGACCTGCAGGACGCTGCCGGTTTCCTTCACAATGCCGATCAACCTTTCCGCTTCCTCCAGCGTATAGGTCACCGGTTTTTCGAGGTAAACATCTTTGCCGGCTTCACAAGCGTCTTTGGCCATTGGGAAGTGCCAGTGATCGGGGGCGACAATCACGACGCCGTCAATATCGCTCCGGGTTAACATCTCCCGATAATCTCTATGGAGCTCCTTGCAGCCAGTTGTCTCACTCGCAAAATTGAGCCGAGGTTGCCAGACATCGCACAGAGCGGCGTATTCAAAATCGTTTTCCTCCTCCTTGCGTCTCGTGAAGGCACGGTTCAAAAGTCCGTGAAACTGCATGCCGCACCCAATAAACCCGAGGTTGATCCGATCGTTGGCACCGAGTGGCCGATGAGTGACCTTCGCTCGCGGCTTCGCTCTGGTAACCGCCGGATAAGCTAGAGAGACAGACGCTATGCCGGCAGCGGTGCTAAGGAACTCTCTGCGGTTAGGGTGTTCTTCCGACTTACTCTGATGACTCTTCGACACGATCCATTTCCTCCTATCGGTTTAAGCCCGCCTTGCTCACGGGCTGTCGCGGAACAAAGGCGTCTCGCCTGTGACGGATTCTACCCACCAATTCCTCTTTACCATCCGCCGCGACGAATCCATTTCCGCCTATAGTTGTACCACCTATCTCGTGGACTTTGCCCGGGCCCTGAAGGGCGTGTTGCCGAAATCGGCCCCACGCCCAAATCCCAAGAACCAAGCACCAAATCTCAAACAAGGTCGATTGCATGAATTCAATACCTCAACTTCTACAGAGCCCTTAACCGACTATATTTCAGTAGGTGAGATGGTTCCTGCAAGGGAGCTTGAAGTTTGGATTTAATTGGGAATTGTTTCTTGGGATTTGGGAATTGTGTCTGTTGGGGTTTGGGCAACAGACCCTAACAGGCCCGGCTCCGTATGACCTTCCCTCGACCACACATACGGAACCCCGGGAGGAAGATGGCCTTCCAGGCCGTCACGAGACTGCTGAGCTCCATAATGACAAGCTGGAAGCTTATCTTCCGTCACGTGTGCCGCTTCGTACTACACGGAGCCCCAGGGTCTCAGAGACCGGGGGCCGTGGGGATTGTCGAACGACGAACGGGCTCAGGGACTCTTCACACGCTTTGCTACGCAACCCGGTGAGGAAAATGGGTCAATTGTTTGATTGCCTTCCCGGACCCCAGTCCTTACGATAGGAGGGAAATTGCTGATTCAGTTTGAATTTGTGCGTGAATGTACTCCGGAAAGACACTGATCAAGAGGGAATCGAATTTATGAAGCAGATTGAGCGTTTCCATGAGGTCCTTAAGACACGAAAACCGATAATCGCAATGGCACATTTACTCCCTTTGCCAGGAAGTCCACTTTATGACCATGGTTTAGGTATCGACGGCATTCGGGAAGCGGTGCTTCGAGACGTTGACGCTCTGCAAGAGGGCGGTGTGGATGCCATCATGTTCGGAAACGAAGGGGATCGCCCTTATCTTACCCGAGCGACTGCCGAAAGCCTGGCGGCCATGACATCGGTCGTGGCTCAAGTTCGACCCAGGGTGGAGGTCCCATTCGGAGTGAATTACCTTTGGGACCCGGTGGCCAGCGTGGCCGTTGCGCATGCCACAGGTGCGCAGTTCGTTCGAGAAGTTTTCACAGGCGTCTATGACTCCGACATGGGGATCTGGGCCCCCGATGCAGCCGGGGCGGTGAGGCTGCGCACGGCCCTGCAGGAAACGACTTTGCTCTTCTATAACGTCAATGCTGAATTCGCTTCTCCCATGGGTATCCGATCCAATGCTTCGCGGGCCGAAAGCGCAGTCTTTTCGAGCCTGGCTGATGCCGTCTGTGTTTCGGGACCGATGACGGGTCAGACTGTTGATACGTCGGTCCTGCAGGAGGTGAAAGAGGTTATGCCGGATGTGCCGGTGATTGCCAATACAGGGGTTCGCCTGGACAATGTGGAGCAGATCCTGAAGATTGCTGACGCGGTGATTATAGGGACCAGCCTTAAGGTTGATGGCAACACATGGAATCCCGTGGATCCGGACCGTGTTCACCAATTCATGAATAGAGTCTGGGACGTGAGAGGCGATGGATGAACGTAGAAGGAAGACGCCTGGTCCTGGTTCTGGTTGTGTCGCTGCTCATTTCCGGAATTGGGTGTGACAGCGGTAACGACCAATCCGCGCCTG
>JAUWTT010000379.1 GCA_030614585.1 Acidobacteriota bacterium | reverse complement strand
CGGATGATAATTTCGCGACCATTGTCGGAGCTGTAGAGGAGGGCCGCCATGCCTGGAAAAATTTAGAGAGGGCCATTCTCTACACGTTGCCGACAAACGGAGGACAAGCCTTGCTGGTCATGGGAGCGGTATTACTGGCACCGTTCGTGCCCTTATTCGCCACCCGGCTCCCCTTGGAACCGATCCAGATTTTGTGGGTGAACCTGTTTGATTCGGTCTTTCTGACCATGCCCCTGATGATGGAATCCAAGAATCGTAACATCTTGGCCACTCCCCCGCGTAATTCAGAGGCCAAGATTGCCGACGCCCTGTTTTTGCAGAGGGTGATCCTGATCGGATTGGCCATCGCGATTCCAGGGTTTCTGGTCTACTGCCATTTCGGAGCCTCCGCCGTAAATGGAGGGGTGGTAATCGACCCATTGCTCTTGACCCAGGCTCAGACGGCGGCCTTCTGGGCCGTGTTGTTGGTTCATTTCGGTTTCGTGATGAGTGCTCGGTCGGTGTATCGGTCTGCCTTCACCCTCAGCCCACTGTCCAACAAGTGGTTACTACTGGGCATTCTGATTAGTATCCTGGCCCACCTCCTCCTTACTTTCCTGCCCGCTTTCTCCGCCATTTTTCGGACGGCAGCCTTTCCTCTGGACTGGTGGCTATACATTTTGCCGTGCCTGTTCCCAGGATTCCTGGTTTTGGAGTTGGACAAACTCATCCGGAGACACGCACGCAAGGTGGCTTGAGATATGGGGGTAGCTATATCTATGGCTGTCCATCTCTCCTGTGATCAGGAAGATACCTTCGAAAGCCCGAATGATATATCTCGTGATCTGACTATAACCCTCCCGAAGGGTTGTGCCCGTAATTGTGCCCGCGTCGATCCAACTCAGTGCAACTCCAGCCAAGATAGATCGATCGAACGGTGTGAGATCTGCGGGATTCCTACTCAGTCGTCAGCTAGGTGGGTTAGGTCGTAGAGTTATCCAACCTTCCTGCTAATTCACAACCCAGCCATTCGACTTTTCCTACCGGCCAGCATCACTAACACTGAAAGCAGCTGAAAGGAGGTCGCCAGTCATTATTCCAGCTAACTCAGCTGCCGTTTGATCTTCAACAGGGGAAGGGAAGGAGAGGGGCAAGTGTGTTCACCACATAAGTGGACTGTTGTCATGCTTCTGAGCCTTGCTGTGCCGACTATGGGTGCAGGGGGTTCTTTTATTTATGCTGAGACCGTACAAGACGCCGGTATTCCCGGAGCCGTTAAGTTCGAAGCAGTATTTCCACATCTCGTCTGGGGTAACATTGGGGGGCTTAGCCACTTTGTCGAGCTGGTTTTGATCAACCCGACGAACCGACGCGTTCATTACGAACTCCAGCTATTTCACCCCGATGGAAGCCTCGCTAAGGAAGTGTTGGAGTCCCTTTCGTATAGAGATGGAACGCTTCTCGACGATGGGAGACTGCACTCAGTAGTACTTGCCAACAGTGTTTGGTCCTGGTTTATGAATCCGCCTGATTTGACGGAAGAGCCTTTCATAGGCTGGGCAATCCTGCGGGCTGACGGGGAATTGCAGGCTTTTTGGAGACTGAACCTATGGGATATGGGACCACAGGCTGGCATCCTGAAAGTGGCCTCCATGGCCAGCCTGACAGCTGGTTACCAAGGTGTCCGATCTGCGTCGTTGCGGGTGCAGGCCACGAAAGAACAGACGCTATCTGACTTTAAGGATCCCGATGGGAAGCGACAACAGATCTGGGAGGTTGGAACAACCGGCGTGTCCCTGGTTAACTTCGGCGAAGATTCGCTCGCTGTTGATCTAACACTGGAGTCTGGATGCTTCGACGAAGGACTGACGAAGGAGCTGGTTCTTGGGCCCCAAAGACAGGAGGCTTTTCTCGTCAACAACTTGTTTGAGAGCTTCTCACCGGACTCGTGTGATTCTTCTGGGCTGCTTAAGATTCGCTCGAATGATGGAGACTTCTCTGTGACGGCTCTGGATTTAGAAGCCTACAAGAGCCTGAATGGAGGCTTTTGTCCTGCCTCTCTTTGTCTGGTGCCGTACCGATACATGCCTGTTTATAGATGGGATCTACTCTGGGGAAACTCATTCAGCTTCCCGGAAGAAATCATCCTTCGGGAGACTATCGGTCAGTTTGAGGCCGTTCTGACCCGTTTCGGTTTAATTCTGTTGGATGCGGGCGGTGAAGTGGAAGGTATTCATGCGTTCGCTTACGGCGATGCGAACCTGGAGAGCCAAGGTTTTCTTGAAGTTCCTGACCACCAGATCGCACTTGTCTGGGGAAGAGAGAATACACCGTTTATCTTCACGACATCAGGAAAAGTCGTGGTTGCCGAACGCGCTCAGTTCTGGGGAAACTCTATCCTGATTGAGTCAACGGAAGTAGAAGGCCAGATTAAGATCAGCCAAGAAGGCTGCTACGCTCCCATTATCGTGGTTGATCTCATCGCGGAGGAGATCGTCTCTGTAAGCCACACTTGGTGCTTCTGAATCCAGCAACACTTTGCACCACTGGATTTTAGTTACACCACATTCAGATATCGAAAGCGTCTCTCTCCCAACGGGCATGTCCATTTCGTGGTGATTTCAGAGAACCCGGAGGGTCAGCCCGATTGAGAAGACCTGCAACTCATCAACACAGCAGGTCGCCTCTCTTTGTACAGGAAATATCGGGTACCTATATCTATAGTTGTCCACCTCCTCGAGTCCAAGGGAAGCCAAAGGAAATACCTTCGTGATATATGCGGTGATGCGGGCATAACCCTCTTGAGAGGCTGCTAAGTGGACTCAGGTCTGGGGTTTCCCTCATGAGAATGAGTCTGTTCCCTTTTTTGCCAGCATATTGCAGCTGAGCCGTCAATTAACTGACCCGAGGCATCTTGTTCAGGGTCTGGTTAAGAGGCTTGCCCATGGATTCTAAATCGTGGTTGGATAGACCTCAAGAAAGGAGGGTTCTATGGACAACATGATGGCCAACAAAGACATTGTACGGGGCTGTACCCGAATTATTAACGCGCTGGAGTACGACAAACTGGATGAGTTTATCTCCCAGGATTACCGGAGACACTGCCAGGCAACGCCGGATGCCAAGGTCGAAAGCCTCCAGGAATTCAAGGCTTTACTGAGGGAATTCGACAAGACTTTTACCGAAGTTGAGGTGAAGCTAGACATGATCATCGCCGAAGATGATCTGGTGGCTTTTTGGGGAACGTATAGCGCCAACCAAACGGGGCCGATGGGTCCGTTTCCTGCCACGGGAAAGAGAATGGTCTCCGATATGGGTGGTGTACATCGTATTGCGGACGGCAAGATCGCCGAAACCTGGGTCACTTGGGACAACCTGTCAGCCTTCCAGCAGCTCGGGCTGGATCCGTCTCAGCTCTCGGGTTGAGCCTTCATTGAAGTGGCTGGCAGGCACAGAGGCGGATTACACGAGCCACAACCAAACATATTGCACCACTTGCCTCTCCTTGGCCTTGAGATATCGACCGGCTATGGATATGGCTGCCCTGCTCGTCTGTGGCCAGGAAGATATGAAGGAAGGCCCGGACGATTTATGCGGTGATGCAGGCCAAATCCTCCTGAAGGGTTGTGCCCGGCTGTGCCCGCGTAGATCCAACTCAGTGCAACTCCAGCCAAGATAGAGCTAGTCTAGAGGAAGAGACACATGTTGGCCGGAAGACAACGCATGAACAATTAGCCAAGTCAGGTATGCCACCGGGTGTCTCTTGAATAGGAGGCCTTAGTGTCCCATCCGCACTGAAGACTTATGACCTAGCACGCTTTGAGACGGGAGTGGAAGTAGCTTAGAATTGAGGCCGAGGATATTGATCATCGCAAAGAATAGACAATCACAATCCTACAAAAAGTTGCTGAAAGAACTAGAAGAGAATCGGAAGCTTCCCTGTGACATTTGCGGTGACTATCTGCGAGACTATACCAACATCTGTGGCGGATGTGTGGAAAGATCTGAAATATACTGCGACATTTGTTTCGATCAGGAAATTCATGCAAGAGATAAGGACTTCTGGGCAAGCGAAATTCACTACGCTGAGAACAGTGCCGTTGCCTTTGGAGCATCCTACCCCGACAACTGCTGTCCAAACTGTGGTGAACGGTTAAGAGCCGAAACTGACCTATATTTGGTCCCGTGGATTGATAAGCCAGCAGGACTAGTTAACTGAGACACTCAACTGTCGACGCCGCAAATGAACCGACCTCTCTAATTGCTCAGAACGTATGAAGATGAGAAAGGGTTGAGTCGCGTCCATTATCAAAAGGCGTGATTTCTCGGTTAGCTTAGCACAATCGTTGCTGCCACTACCCCGATTATCGGTCTTCAATCAACAGTCAATATGAAATGCCGACAACGCTCGGGGGATGTCGCGATCAGGGACTCCGAAGGGAATCCCAGTCAAGTTTAAGAGCCGATCTCCCGCGCATCACTTTCTCAACTCTCTCAAATTCGGTCTCCGACTCTAGAGCCATTAGCACGCCATTCTCCAGTTCGACCACGGCGTAGGGTCCCGCTTTTATGGGAATCCTAAGCTTCTCTTTGACCTCTTTTCCCGGCTTGTTCTCGTGGATCCTGACGACCTTGCCGATCATCTCTACGGAATCCGAGTTGGGTCCTTTCCATAGCACGTAATCACCAAGCTTAAGACCAAAAACTGAGTCAGGCATTATTACGGGAAGGCTACATGGGCAGACTCGATCTCGCAAGCGAACAGTATTGAACATAATCAAGCAAGGGCCACTTCCGCCTTGTGGGAGCAAATACAGCCGATGAAATGCGAGAAGAAAAGGAGACGTATCTCTATTTTTTGCTTGCCCCCCCCCCGGG
>JAUWTT010000253.1 GCA_030614585.1 Acidobacteriota bacterium | reverse complement strand
GAACAGTTTGAATCAAGTTTCAGCAGCCGGTAACATGAACTTTTCGTCCTCCACGCTCAAAGAGAATCGTGCAGAATGCGGCTTTGTAGACTCGGTTCAAGCTCCTCTTCTCTCGGATGCCGTCTTCGCCTTCTAACCTCGATTCTGGTGTCTCTTCTGTGGTTGGCATGTTTTCCGATACAGGGTGCCCCGCCCTCCCAAAATGAGGACCGTCCCGATCTACCCACCCCGGACCAACTGAATGTGAAAGTTATCCCCGGGGGCGAAACGATCAAACTGGATGGAATCCTGGACGAGGAGGTATGGGGTTTAGCTGAGCCTGCAACCAAATTCTGGCAGCTTCGTCCGCAGGATCGCACCCCGGCGACGGAAAGGACGGAGGTCCGGGTCGCTCAGGATGAACAAGCGCTCTACTTCGGAATCATGTGCTTCGATTCAAATCCTGACGGGATCATCATCCAAGACATGCGTCGGGATGCGCCTCTCTCAAACGATGATTACGTGGGACTCTACCTCGACACCTACCACGATCACCGAAATTTCTACTATTTCTCCACCAATGCTGCAGGAACCCGACGAGACGGCATCGTAACAGATGCCCGTTCCTACAACACCGCCTGGAACGGGATTTGGCAGGCCAAGGCGCGGATTACGGAAGACGGCTGGAGTGCGGAGTATCGCATCCCTTTTTCGACCCTCCGTTTCGGAGGCGAGCAACCAATGACTTGGGGTTTCAATATCAGCAGGGCGATCCGCCAGAAACAGGAGTCCGTATATTGGGCACCTATTGCTCGAGACCTAGGCCGATACGGCACCTGGCGGGGTGAGTTCTTTGGCCAGTTAGTGGGGATCGAAACGAGTGAAGCTTACCGGAAATGGGAAGCGGAACCGTATCTCCTCGTGGGAGGCGAAAAACAGTACAGGCCCGATTCATCGGAGACCAAGTTCAATGTCGGAGGAGATCTCAGTTATGATTTTACGCCGAACCTAAGGGGAGACCTGTCGATCCACACCGACTTCGCCCAGGTAGAAGCTGACCAGGAAGTCATCAACTTTACTCGGTTTCCGCTCTTCTTCCCTGAAAAGCGAGAGTTTTTTCTGGAGAATGGCGGACTCTTCCACGTTGGCTACGAAGAAGAACTGTTGATGTTCTACAGTCGCCGGATCGGACTCTCCAGAGGTCAGGAAGTCCCCATTTTGCTGGCAGGTAAGCTGTCGGGGCGAGCTGGTCCCTTTTCCCTCGGAGTGATGAACGTTCAGACCGCGGAAACCGATCTGACACTCGCCGATGGCAGCGCATATCTCGAACCTTCTACCAACTACTCTGTCGTCCGAGTTAAGCGAGACATCTTTTCCAACAGTAGCTTCGGCGCAATACTGACCAATAAACAGGTCAATAGTGACGATTACAACCGACTAATCGGCTTTGACGGGAACTTCTGGTTCACCTCGGCGCTCAAAGGAGAGGCTTTACTGGCAAAGACTTTCAGTCCAACTGGGCTCGAAAGCGATATACTCGGAGTCGGTCGGCTCCTCTATGCTCAACACAATATCGTTGCCGACCTTCGTCACTACTCGGTTGGCCCCCACTTCGTTCCAGAGATGGGCTTCGTCCTCCAAAATGACCTCAGGCGCACCTCAGCCGACCTTGGGTATACCTACTGGATCAACGGGGAAAAGATCAGAAACATCAACTTCAGCGGGGGCCTGATTTATAGTTCACTCTATAATCACGATTTCTTCGCACGAAGGGGCGAAGTTGGGGCCCATCTGCTCCTGGAGTCCAACGACAAGTTTGGGTACATTTTCGGCACCGCGGATGAAAGGGTCTACGAGCCTTTCACCGTGGGGCCCATTACCATTCAGCCGGGAGACTACACGAACCCAATCCATAGTCTCTATTTTCAGTCGGACGCCTCCCGCCCCATTTCTTTACTTGCCACTTATGGCGTTATGGACTATTGGGGCGGCAATAGACAACAGCTGCTCTTATCCAACAATATCCACCCGACTCCGAACCTCGCAATAGACCTTATATACACTTACAACACAGTCGACCATCCGGACGGCGCTTTCAACACGACGACCATTAGCAATCGGATCCTCTACGCCTTCACGACCGACCTCTTCGTCAAATCGTACATCCAGTGGAATAACCTGGATAACAGGTTCTCAGCGAACTTCCTCCTTGGCTGGGAGTATCGCCCGGGAAGCGACCTCTACCTCGTTTATAACGAAATCCATGATCGGTTCGACTCCCCCAACCTCGCTCCCCGCGACCGGATTCTCATGCTCAAACTTACCTATAACTTCAGGTTCTGAGGGCTCCTGGTACTCAGCGACTCGCCTCGGCAAGTTTCCTCGGTTCGGGGACTAATCGCCAAAACACAAGATCACTAAAACTCATTTGTGCTTTAGTGATTTGGTGGTTCATTCCCAAGCCGCAAGACCCAAGTTTCAAGCCCGGCCAAAGCTGCTGCTTCTTGCCTGCATTAATGCTCTAGCGGTCGGTACTACCCTCACCGAGTCGATCGTTCTGAGTCTTGCCAGAAGTCCCTCCAGATAAGCAGGTCGGATCGGCCCCCAGCCTTCCTCATCCAGACCGTGGAGGTTGTAGACTATCCAGCCTGCAGGCTGTGCCAAGAGCCTTTCGACCGTCTCATCGAGGTGTTCTTCCGAGTTCCCAGGACCAAAGCCCCCGGTGGTTATCTTTACGGTATTCGGGCTCGGGAGTGGATTAATCGTCCCCCCTGACGCGCGAAACGCCAAGACCACCGATGGCAGCCATGCTTCCAGCTCTGGAGAGGATTGATTGTACGGAAAATTAAACACTGCCTTCTGCGGATCAAATCCCCGCAATTCCTTGGAGAAAATGTCGAGACTCTTAAGGATCAGGGCCTTGGACTCCTCAAGCGGCAGACCGGGCAGGTGAGCATGACGGTAGCCGTGGGGCATAATCTCGTGACCGCGGTCCTGCAGTTCATTCCACAGTTCGAAGTCACCAAACAGCTCCTGTTTCATGTAGTCATCGCGCACCTCATTCCCAGGCATGTGAGCGGAGGCAATGACATTGAAGCAGCCTGAGAGGCCGAACCTTTCATATATCTCGGCAATGCGGATGAAAGACTTTCTAAAGCCATCATCGAAACTCAAACTTACGATATGCAGTTTCTCAGAACCACCGTGCAGTAACGGAGTTGCGATTCCTGTCAAGGCCACTGTCCCGAGGGTGCTGATGAATTCTCTTCGTTTCATGATCGTCTCTTTCTTGGGGTTAGGCCAGCATTTCAATCGACGGTCGACGCATTTCCCCTTCCCGGCGGATCGGTCAGTCTATTGAACCGTCTCAGCACATCCCTCAGACGATCCTGGGGCAGTGCATACACCTTGTTGCCGTTGATCCCGGTCATCGTTTCCGCGGCTACGAGGCTGTTGACAATTGCCTCCTCCGTAGCTTCTGCTGTCGCTCGGAACAGTGGTGAGATTTCATCATTGGGCAGCATCTCAACCGATTGGATTGACGATCGGCCGGCAGCTCCGGGATTTGCTGTCGAGAATGCGATGAAGATGTCACCCGAGGTATTGCTTCCTATCCCCCCAACCCGTGAGATTCCTATCGGCACCCTTCTGGCGATCCGTTTCAGCTGGTGGGGAAGCAATGGAGCGTCGGTTCCCACTATGACAATGATCGATCCGGAACCTTTGCCTGTGCCGGATTCAGGAAGGAGATCCTTGATCTCCTCACCGACCGGGACTCCCGCGATGGTCAGTGTATCGCGTCCACCGTAATTTGCCTGAACCAAGACTCCGAGAGTGTATGTCTTCTCCCCCGCTTCCACCACTCGAGACGACGTACCGATTCCTCCTTTGAACCGGTGACAGATCATCCCGGTGCCGCCCCCAACATTCCCCTCTTCTACCGGACCTGTGGTGACGCTCTCGAGTGCTGCGAAGACGTGCTGCTCTTGCACGTGGAAGCCGTTAATATCATTCAGAAATCCGTCATAGGTTTCAGCAACGACAGGCAAGGCCCAAAAGACTTCCGCGAACAGAGGATCAAAAAGCTTATTCTTGTAGGACCATTTCACCACAGCATCGCGTACCACACCGACACTGTGAGTGTTGGTAATCATGACGGGACCCTCCAGGAATCCTGATTCCTCGACCCAGGTAGTCCCAGTCATCTCTCCATTCCCGTTCAGACTGTACCAACCAGCAAAAACCGGATCATACAGCTTCCCGCGCGGAAGAACCGCTGTTACCCCGGTCCGAACCGGGCCGTCTCCAACCACCAGTTTGCCATCGCCGGCTATTAAGGTAATGTGTCCGACCTCTACGCCCGGTACATCTGTAATTGCGTTCAGGGGACCGATCTTCCCCGAGAACGGGATCCCAAGATCCCGAGCCCTCGGTCGGACCTGACCGAAGACCGATGCACAAAGCACACCTAGTGACACCAGAAGAATCACAGCCGGAGAGCCGATTCGGTGTTTCATCGCGAGTTACCTCCTCTTTCGGAAAGATAATGAAGGTTCCTATCCATGAGAGCAAACAGGAAACGCCTGAAGTCACTCTGAGGTTTGCAGAAGAAAGTGGGCTTTCGGGTTTCACTTTGAACCAGAGAATACTCTCCATCTTGTTCCAGCTCGGAGAAAAAAGCGGCAGCTAAGGCTTCCGCACTCCAAATCGTTATGGCCGCCACTCGGGGGCTTTGCCTGTGTCTTGGTACAAGGGCTTGTTGAATTGATCGCGCTCTTCGCTGAAGTACTGAACCGTCTTTGGAAAATACCGTGGGTAATCAGGAAAGATCCGAGCAAATTCCTTTCGGCAAGGCTTGCTGAAATCATCCTTTCTGAGATTTGCGTATCTTCCCTGGCAGGCAGCGACGATTCGATCAAAGAAATGGCCGCCCATGAATTTATCGTAGGTAATGCTGTGAAACTCGTTGCTTTCCATTCGATTGTAGGCATTCAGGTCTTCACTGGAAAGGCCTATGTCGCGACGGCGCCTCATATCGATGCCCAGGCTCAAATCGCGATGAACAATCCGTTTGATTCTTTGGTCTTCGCCAACTTCAAACAGCACATTTTGTCCGTGGGGTTCGAGCAGATAACCAAAGTGCTGAAAACACTCGGTCCAATGCCGGATGATCGGAAACATGATCTCTTCCAGGATGAACGCTTGAGGATCGCCTTCACCGATGAGGTCAAATAGGAGGGGCGGCGTCTCAGGGTCGAAGAAGTCTGTGCCGTAGAGTGCAAACCCGGGGATCAAAGCCCTTTGTTCATCAACTCGAGGAAAGGGCTTCATATCGCGAACCAGGTATCCCCAATTTTCGCCACGAGGTGAATCGGGCTGGAGATTCCTGTGGGCCACGCCAATTACTTCTCTAAGAAAAGCGAACTTGTCATCCAAGTAATGCATTCCGCTTTCGAGTTCCCCGGAGATGTTGATTGCCTGCTCCAGGACTTCATCACGCATCTTCCGACCATAGCGGGAGATCCGAAACGGGAAGTGCACTTTGAGCGCATGAGGGGGCTCATCATCCTGCACATAGAGCGTTCTTGTCGAAGAACTGGGGGAAACCGTGATTCCCCTGCGCGGCGTTCCGATGGACAGCGTCCGTTTCACATAGGAGTCGTCCCGATGCGTTTCGAAAATCTGCGGGTGAATGCAAAACAGGATGTGATCCCCAGGAAGATATCTCTCTGCAAGGCTAATCGGAGGATTCGCGGTGTAAGTCAGCATCTGATCGAGAGGGACTTCAAAGACCGCTACTTCAAAATGGGAATGCCGGGAGTCCGGCCGATACTTCTCCTGAGCCTCCGTATAACCGGCGTGTTCGCTGTACGTTTTTGTCTCTTCATTGCGGTATCGATCCAGGTATATGAGTGATTGGTTCATGGCGTGCGGTTTTCCTCACACAGTGGGACAGGCATCACGGCCTAGTCCCTCACGTTCGTCATGCGAAACACGAATGCGAGGTTTGAAGGCAACTGGTCTTCTCGGATCTCCGGTAATTCGATCACGACGTCTCCACCGCTTTGCCGCCAAGACAGGGGATCTCCGTAACCCAGGAGCGCGATCTCACTGTTTCCATCTGCCGTGACATCCCCGACTACTAACTCACTCACCGGAAGTCTGGGGGTAATCGCATAAAGCGTCTTCCCCTTCCGAGTGAAAAAGATCTCTTTG
>JAUWTT010000607.1 GCA_030614585.1 Acidobacteriota bacterium | reverse complement strand
TCTTCACTCGCACGGAAGCCTTTGCCGGCCACGTCCAAGGCTCAATCTAATCCGCGAGTTATCCTACCAGAAACCGGTAATCGGTAATCGGTGATCGGTAGGAGCAAGTAGTGAGTAGTGAGAAGCCATCGGCCTGTCCTCCATAGCTCGAAGAGCGAAGGAGGATTATCGGTTATCGGTGAATTCTCACCACCAAGGCACCAGGGACACAAAGGGTAAGCTCCTGAGTCTTGGTGCCCTTGGTGTCTTGGTGGTGAATCACCCGAGACCGCGAGACCATTCCAAACTCACAATTTTCCAAGCTTCACCAGTTCCTCAACCGCGGAATAAGGGTCCAGCTCATGAACCGCCACCCGCTCCGCATAGTGGTCCAGTTCCCTATCGCCGACCTTCGATAAGATCTCATCAACAAGACGGTCCCTGAGCAGATCCACCAGGCGTTTCCGACAGAAGCCGATCCTCTGTTTCAGCATTGACTCGGATTCCATGACTGCGGACTTGAAGTCGAGAATGGCGGACACGAGTTCGCTCAGGCCCTTTCCTTCCGTCGCCACAGTCTCCACAATCGGTGGAACCCAGCCCTGCTTGGGAACCAGGAACGAACAGAGCGCGTCCAGCTCGAGCCTTGCCTTTTCAGCTCCATCTCGGTCCGCTTTGTTGAGAACAAAGACGTCTCCGATCTCCATGATTCCAGCTTTTATCGTCTGGACATCATCTCCCATTCCCGGGACAAGGACTAAAACCGTCACGTCAGCAGTCTCTGCAATGTCTACCTCGTCTTGCCCAACCCCTACAGTCTCGACAAGCAGAACCTCGTAGCCGGCCGCTGCAAGAACAACCAGCGCGTCGTTAACAGCAGCGGACAATCCACCAAGTCGCCCTCGAGTAGCCATGCTGCGAATGAAAACGTTCGGATCAGTGGCCAGACTCTGCATCCGAATACGGTCGCCCAGAATTGCTCCGCCTGAAAATGGAGAAGTCGGATCCACGGCAATGATCCCCACCTTTTGCGTCGTCTTAAGGAATTCCCGTGCGAGGCATTCAGTCAGGGTACTTTTCCCCGTCCCGGTGCCACCCGTTATGCCAACGACAAGGGAGTGGCGGGAGTAAGGGTAGAGCGACTTCAATAAGCTCCTCGTTCCCTGCCCCCCACCCTCCTCGATCAGGCTCAGAGCTCGTGAGACAGTTCGAATGTCTCCTTCAAGTATCTTTTCAATCATTCCGGAGCACCTCTGCTTGTCTCAGTGATTTCAGCAGATCCCTGGATACAACTCAACGAAGAATTCCAGGAGGCCAGTGAATATCGCTCTGAAAATCCAGTTGAGAAGCTGTGGAAGCACGGTGGAAATCCCGTTGGAATCTCGGTCCAACCGCTCCCGGCTGAATCCAGGTTTCGAGCAGTCCCTCTTCCCTAAGAAGAGCCGGCCAGATTTGAAGTACTGACTCGGCCCACGACCTTGAGGGCGATCGTAAGATCTTCTATTTCAATGCTTTG
Organism: Acidobacteriota bacterium; assembly: GCA_030614585.1. GTDB lineage: Bacteria > Acidobacteriota > UBA6911 > RPQK01 > JAPXNP01 > JAUWTT01. The sequence goes on along the minus strand of JAUWTT010000607.1, from coordinate 1,404 downwards.
TTTGTATTTGAACAATGGGGAATGCTTCCGCACAGATGCTGGGTCTGGACCAACGCCACTGCAGCGTTGCGAATTAAAAGCACAAACTTTAGATAACCCTGAATTTGACCAAAGTAGTATAATGGGGTTAGGCGGCTAGCGAGGGAGACTTCCTTTTGAGGACCCCAACGCTCTCTCCTCCTTAAAAACTCCCCTTATAGCCGCCTCACAACCCCCTGAGACCTCACCACACAGAGTACACGCAACCCGAGACGAAGGGTGTCTTGGTGCCCTTGGTGACTTGGTGGTAAATCTTTCACCGATTACCGGTATCTCGTACCCTCCGTCGCTCTTCGAGCTATGGAGGGCAGGTCCGGTATCCGGCATCCGGAATCTGGTATCCGGTATCTCGTATCCCCCTCATTCCACGGCCAGGTAGGAGTCGAGCTCTTCTCGCATTTTGCTGATGTGGTCCGGAGTACTTCCGCAGCACGCGCCTACGATCCGGGCTCCGGCGGCAAGGAGCCGTCCCACACCCGCGGCAAACTCTCCCGAACTCTCTTCATAGACCACTTCACTGCCCTGAAGTACCGGTTTTCCAGCGTTCGTCTGGGCTAGCAGCGGAAGATCACAGTTTGCCCGGTAGCGGAGCAGAATCCGCGCCGCCCAGTCCATATCGACACCCGTTCCACAATTGGTGCCGATGACATCTGCGCCCTTCTCCTGCGCAAAGACAGCCACTTCTTCCGGAGCAATTCCCATCATGGTACGTACATCGGTACCTTCGCGAATCACATCATAAGAAACGGACGCAATCACACACGAGGCCCCCGCTTCTCGCGACGTTTCAATCGCAATCCCCAACTCGCTCAAATCAGTCTGCGTCTCAATGAGGATGGCATCAGCCCCTGCTCCGACAAGAGCCTGGGCCTGTTCAAGGAACGCATCACGGACCTCCTGCGAACTGACATCTCCAAAAGGCTCCATCAGGCCTCCGAAAGGCCCTATGTCGCCCAGCACGAAACCGTGATCCGGTCCGAGCGCTTCTCGAGCAATCCGCACAGCCGCTTCGTTTATCTCCCGGACCCGATCTCCATAGCCGTGGCGCTGAAGAGAGATCCGGCAAGCGCCAAAGGTATTCGAAGTCAGACAGTCAACGCCCGCATCTACGTATCCCTTTTGGATCGTCAGCACGCGGTCCGGATACTCCACGTTCCAGAAATCACCACACTCTCCCGGCTTCAACCCGTGACGCTGCAGCTGAGTCCCCATCGCACCGTCACAAAGCAACGGTCCTTCTTTCAAGGCCTCAATTACGCTATTCATATCAACTCTCCTGACGATCTCCCAGCCCCAGACTGGGAGTAAGATAGATTAACTCAAAACGTTCGAGGCCAGTTACGAAAACCACAAGGGCTGGTTCGG
>JAUWTT010000633.1 GCA_030614585.1 Acidobacteriota bacterium | reverse complement strand
TTCCTCGCTGCTCAGGGTTGTCCACCCCTTCGAAAGGTTCTCTGGATTCTTATGGCAATGGCTGGAGCGCGCAGTGCGGCAATGGCATTCAACCGGCTGGTCGATCGGCGCATTGACAAGGAGAACCCCAGGACGGAGAGCCGGGCTCTTCCTCGTCAACTTCTGACACCGAGTTTCGTAGCTGTCTTCATTGTGGGCAGTGCAGCTATATTCCTATTTTCCGCATGGATGCTGAATCCCCTTGCCTTCAGGCTCTCCCCTCTGGCACTGTCGATTGTGCTCTTGTACAGCTTCACGAAGCGCTTCACTTGGTTTTCACATTTGATACTGGGCCTGTCACTTGCAATCGCACCGGTAGGAGGTTGGGTTGCGGTCCGTGGCAGCCTGGATGTCGAACCCTTCTATCTTGCTGCTGCAGTGGCCTTCTGGGTAGGCGGTTTTGACATCATCTACGCGTGCCAAGACGTGGACTTCGATCGGAAACACCAACTCCAATCGATACCGAGCCACTTGGGAATTCGAAACGCTCTTGTTGTCTCACGAGGCTTTCATGTGATCATGGTCGCTTTCCTAATTGGCACTCTCGGTGTATTTAATCTATCTGGAATCAGTTGGTTTGGCTTATTCCTTGTAATACTGGGACTCGTTTACGAGCACAGTCTGGTGAAAGCCGATGACTTAAGCCGGGTAAATGCTGCCTTCTTCGTAATGAACGGACTCATCAGCATAGCTTTCTTTGTCTGCGTCGGAGTGGATTTATGTCTGAACGCCTAGGTGAACTACTTCTCGCGAAAGGCTACGTCGATAAAATACAGCTGAGTGAGGCTCTGAGAAATCAGCGAGAAGGCGGAGGTCGGCTCGGTTCTGTCCTTGTCAAACTGGGGCACGTTTCTGACGGTGTGATAGCCACCGTTTTGAGTGAACAGTACAACCTCCCGTCGGTGGATCTCAGCGCGTATGACATCAGCCAGGACTGTCTCAACCTGATCCCGCTCGAAACGGCCATTCGATATCAGGTCCTACCAGTGAAGCAGGTAGGGATGACCTTAACGGTAGCCACGGCGGATCCCACCAACGTCATGGTGCTGGACGAAATCAAGTTCATGACAGGCTATCAGGTTGAACCTGTGGTAGCTCCAGAAAGCTCCATTCAGGCGGCCATCGAACGGCATTTTGGCACGCAGCAGTCACTCGAACTCCAGAAAGTCTATGACCAACTCTCCGCCGAAAACGAAGAGTATGAGATCAGCTTTAGTGAGAAACAGAAGGTTGACATTGAGGAACTGGAGAAAAGCAGTGCGGAGGCTCCTATCATCAAACTCGTCAACATCATCCTGGCGGATTCGCTCCGAAGAAACGCCAGCGACATTCACCTTGAGCCTTATGAAACAGAGTTCAGAGTTCGCTTTAGAGTCGACGGAATGCTCTATACGGTAATGAGGCCCCCTTTCCAGCTGCGTGACGCGGTCGTGTCCAGGTTGAAGATCATGGCTAGCCTGGATATCAGCGAACGCAGGTTGCCTCAGGATGGCCGAATCAAGATCAACTTCAGCCGAGCCGGAGCCAGAAAAAGAATTGACTTTCGGGTATCGACGCTTCCCACGCTGTTTGGTGAGAAGGTGGTTCTCAGGGTGCTTGACCCCGAGAAACTACCCACCCATCTGAGTCAGCTCGGATTTGAAGGCGATACACTCAAGAAACTCCAGGCCGCGATTGCTCTTCCGCACGGAATGATGCTCGTGACCGGGCCCACCGGTAGCGGAAAAACCAGTACGCTTTACACTTGCCTGAACAAACTCAATACAGATAAAGTCAATATAATGACTGCGGAAGATCCTGTAGAATTCAACTTCACCGGCATCAACCAGGTTCCGATCAAGGAGCAGATTGGGCGAACGTTTGCCAACTCCCTTCGAGCCTTCCTGCGCCAGGATCCGAACATCATCATGGTCGGAGAGATCCGCGATCTGGAAACAGCCGAAATCGCTATCAAGGCAGCGCTGACAGGTCATCTGGTTCTCAGCACGCTTCACACAAATGATGCTCCTTCGACAATCAGCCGGCTTCTCAACATGGGCGCTGAGCCGTTCCTGGTCGCGAACTCAGTCAACCTTATCTGTGCCCAGCGCCTGGTTCGAGTTATCTGTTCTGAGTGTAAGGAAGAGGTAGAGGTCCCCGCCGAGGCTCTGACGACGCTGGGTGTCCCAGAGGACGAACTCGGGAGCTTCAAGACCTATCAGGGAGTGGGCTGTGGGAATTGTGGCGAGACCGGATACAAGGGACGAACGGGTCTCTTCGAGGTGATGGAAGTGACCCCTGCAATCCAAGAGGTGATACTGAGCGGAGAAAGCACCAATGAGATTCGAAGAACTGCTGTCACAGAAGGTATGCTGACACTCCGCGAGGTGGGCGTTGCAAAGCTGAAGGCCGGTATCACAACGGTTGATGAAGTCCTCAGGGAAACGGCAATCCTTTGAAAGTAAGACCCAAGT
>JAUWTT010000460.1 GCA_030614585.1 Acidobacteriota bacterium | reverse complement strand
GAGCACCTGGTGGGACCTGACTCAATGGTGATCGGAATCAAGTAGCTGAGGAATCGCTCATCAGTCATTATCCATCATCCTGTGATGCAGATGATCAAACCCAACGTCGGGTGTATACACGCGGGAGCTAGTGAAAGTTCTCTACCAGCATGAGATCGGACTCCTCCTCATCGTGCTGCGCAGATAGCAACCAGCGACCGTCGGGAGAGATTCCAAATGCCGGCCCTGCTATTGGACGAAAGCGAAACTCGGCGACCTCAGAAATACTTCCATCCTCGAAACTGTAGGACCGGACGACCCACCTCGCACCAGGAGAGAAAAGAGGGGCCTCCGCCCAGTAAAAAGAATTGATATCCGGCCAGTCCACGAAGTAGATCCCATCCCGGGCAACGTCCCAGTTGTTCCAGGACACCGCGAAGGATTCAAAAACCGGCTCTGCTTTCCCGCCCTCTACCGGAACTCGCCAAATCAAATCCTTGCCTGTCCTCTGGTTCTTGAAGTAGTACAAATCCCGGCCATCTGGCGACTCGATCGGTCTGAAACCTCCGGCTGTTGTGATCTGTATAGCTGAGTTGTCCTCCTGACCTTCTAGCTCAAATGAAGTCTTCCACACTTGCTGTTCACCAGTCCGATTGGAAGCAAAATAAATCCAGCGTCCGTCATTCGACCAACTGGGCAACACCTCTTCGGACTCGTTCTCAGTGACCCGCCGGGGAGTCCCTCCCGTGGCACTAACCACGTAGATTTCATAGGGCGTTTCTGTGGAGATCCGGTCGAACGCGATCCACTGTCCGTCTGGAGACCAGCGCGGACCGCCACAACCTCCCAGGGTTGTCAGTTGAAGCAGGCCCGTCCCGTCGCTGTCACATACCCAGATCTCCATCTCCCCCGACCGAGAAGAAGTAAAAGTGATCTTCTTACCATCCCGAGAGAACTGAGGATTCGAATCCCATCTGGTCGAATTGATGAACTGGATGGCTGCATCTTCCCCCGAGGTTTTCAGGTCAAATCTCCAGATATTGACATTCTTCAATTGGCGAGCAAAAGCAAGACGGTGCGCTTGCTGGGAGATTGCGGGATCGTGACCATCAAATCCCTCAATACGCTCCGGCGGCCCTCCGAAAACGGGGACTCTTTGCAGTTCGCCTCTTCCCAATAGGAGTTGTTCGCCATTTGGGGTAACCGCTATGTTCGCAGAGTTTTCAGTGCGTGCCAGTGGCCTCAGTTCACCCCCACCGAATGGTATCGAATAAATGTCATTGGTGGACGACGAACGGATCAGGAAAACCGTTTGACCATCATGGGAGAATACCGGCGCATGATCGTAGGTCTCAGGCACTGAGGGAGCGGTCAACTGGGTCTTCTCGCCACTGTCGAGTGAAAGTAAGACAATTCCCCGCGTCTTTTCGGTCGAGCTGTAATCCGGAAACGCCAGGTGCTTCGCATCCGGAGACCACGCCAGCGTGGGAAAGAGACCACTCATGTTTAACTCAGCTAACTTCCGCTCCGTACCCCCGGTAGGTGGAATGAGAAAGATCTCTGCTCTTCCAGCCCCCCTTGAGCGAAGAAAAGCGATCTGACTGCCGTCCGGTGACCAAGCCGGACTAAAGTCCGAGATAGGGTTAGTCGTCAGGCGCATCGGCTGTCCGCCGCCAACCGTTTTGACGTAGATGTCGATGTTGTCCTGGTTCTCACCGTTCCATACGAAGGCAACCTGACTCCCGGCAGGTGAGAACGTAGGTTGTTTTTCAAGGCCTGGGTAGCTGGTCAGGGGAATCGCTTCTAATGGGGCGGAGGCCATTTCTTGTGAAGCCGGCCCAGACAAGAACCAGTAAACACTGATCACCGCCAAGACAACCAGCGTTGCCACTGTGGCAACCGCCGGCCATCTGGACCGTCGTTTTGAAACAGCGTGCCCGATCCTGCCGGAATCCTCGATCAACTGTTCGATATCATTCTGGACTCCTCGCATCGACTGAGAGCGCCGTTCTGGATTCTTGGCCAGCATCTTCCGGAAGATACGCTGCAGGGTGTCGGGGGCATCATTGACGTAACGGCTCAAAGGAGGGGCATCTTCATTCAGGATCGAGTTGACCGTCTCCAGGGAGGTATTCCTTCGAAATGGATTCGAGCCTGTCACCATTTCGTAGATCACGACCCCCAGGGAGAAGATGTCCGTCCGGGTATCCAGCACATCCCCTTTCACCTGTTCCGGTGACATATAGTTCAGGGTTCCCAAGGTCGATCCGGCCCGCGTCAAGGCTGTGCTCATGTCTTGGTCAACGTCTGTTTTGCTATCGAGTTGCTTTGCCAGCCCGAAGTCCAGCACCTTGGCGTCGCCCCGTTTGGTGACAAAGATATTGGCAGGTTTGATATCCCGGTGGATAATTCCTTTTTGGTGGGCTTCCTGCAGGGCATCCGTGATCTGGGCAGCGAGTCTCAGCGCTTCCTGGGTTGCGAGGGACCCTCTAGTCAAGCGGTGCTTAAGGGTTTCCCCCTCCAGATGTTCCATCACGAGGTAGGGCTGTCCCTCGTATTCACCAATGTCATGGACCGTACAGATGTGGGGATGATTCAATGCAGCTGCGGCTCTTGCTTCACGGTGGAATCGCTTAACGGCTTGATCGTCTTCGAAGAAGGCGGGAGGCAAGAACTTGATGGCAACGGAACGCTCCAGCCGGGAATCCTCACCGAGGTATACGACACCCATTCCGCCACCACCGAGCTTCTCCCTTATCTCGTAATGAGAAACAGTTTTGCCTTCCAAGTTTGTGATTGCTTCCTGTAGAGGAGTTGTAACTTGACAGCAATCTTAATACGGGAGCTCATCTTCGAGCAAATGAATGGCTAATCGAACGCAGAGAGGTCTTCCGAAAACAGACTCCAGCAGGTCGATCAGCAATTGAGACTTGCTGGTGTCCCTGAGAGATTCATTGCAAACGCCATGGTTCCTATGTGCCCGTGGTGTTCCTGGCGGTTTAGAGTATTCAGGCCCGGCTTCCCAAAGTGACGTATTGCAAGCAATGACCTGCCGGGTTCACTTCCTCAGGATCGCTGCCAGCCAACCACCTTCACCTGGGGCCTCAACAGTTATCACGTGAGCAGATGAAAGCGCCACCGTCTCACCCCAGTCGCCGGTGTTAACGTCGATCCAATGCAGCTCATATTTGCCGGTATCGAGCTTGATACCGACTGAACCGCCGTTGGTGAGATAGAGACAGTAGGCCTTTCCGGGATCGGCGGCCAGGTAAGCCTCGTCTTCTTCCCGGCTACTCAGGAGATTCATTTGCGGAGAGAGGTCCCAGGGTTGAATGAGCGATTCAAGTTTCCGCACCGCTTTGATGACGGACTGTGCTTTTTCACTGATTCCGAGACCTGACGGTGGGCGGTGAAAACGAGCAGAGGCGAATCCTGCCAGAATGTGGCGAAGGAGGCGTTCGACACCATCTTGATCCGAATGTCCGAACTTGTTTCCGTCCGATCCGTAAGTCTTGACGGTGTTAATCGGGCGAGGCGAACTGGAGACATATTCACGCATCCACAGCGCATTGCGCCAGTGCTCTTCGCCCTTCTTGTGATTATTCTGGGATGTATCTACGAAGTCATAAAGCTCGGGATGATCGAGAGTGCGGCGGTGTTCGTCAGCCTTGATGTCCCAGGCGTCCCACATCTCAGTGACGAAGACTTGAACCCCCTGTTCCCCGGCGCGCTTCTTGATGTGGGTTGCCCAGTAGCGGCCCCACTCTTCGTCACCGTTGGTTTCATTGTCCATACAGTAGAGAACATTTTGATGCTTCAGAGAATATGACAACAGTTTGTCAACGAAGCGGTGCTGGTACTGAAAGACCACTGTGTTGTTACGCTGCGGAGGAGTGGTGAAGAAGAAGGGCTGTTCATTCCTCCCGGGATGCTCCGGATATTCGGCGGCTAGTCCAGACTCTTTGCGAGTGTAGTTGACATTGTTGTCTGGATTATACGGGTGTGGTGGCCAGCGTTGACGGCTGTAATCGAAACGATCCCAGACTTCGATCTGGACGATGATGTCGCGTTCGGCGGTCAGTGCGAGGAAGCGCTCGAAGCGTTGCCAGCATGCGTCGTTCCACTGATCCAGATCGTATTTC
>JAUWTT010000091.1 GCA_030614585.1 Acidobacteriota bacterium | reverse complement strand
CTAATCTTCCGATCCCCGTTGAAGATAAACAGTCTCTCCTTGAGATCCTCGATGCTGCGCAGCGAATGGAGCAGATCTGTGAGCTCATTGAGGTTGAGATCGAAAAGATCAAGATGGATAAATCCATTCAGGGCAGGGTCCGTAAGGGGATGGAGAAGGCTCAGAGAGAGTATTACCTGAACGAAAAGATCCGGGCCATCCAAAAAGAGCTCGGCCGCGATGAAAAGAGTGAAATCGAGGAGTTAAAAGACAAGATCAAGGCGGCCAAGATGCCCAAAGAGGCATTTGAAAAGTCAATGGCTGAGATCAAGCGCCTCGAGCAGATGCCTCCCATGAGTGCCGAGACGACGGTCTCACGAACGTATCTGGATTGGTTTATTGCAATGCCCTGGAACAAGCGGAGCCGTGAGGTTCGGGACATTGAAAAGGCGGAGGTGATCTTAGACGAAGATCATTACGGCCTTGAGAAGGTCAAGGAACGAATCCTCGAATTTCTGGCGGTGCGGCAGTTGCTGGGAAAAAGCAAGAAGAAGAAAACCAGTCAGGGTTCAATCCTCTGCTTTGTAGGGCCGCCCGGTGTTGGTAAGACATCGCTGGGAAGATCGATAGCTCGTGCCACGGGGCGGAAGTTCGTAAGGCATTCTCTTGGTGGAGTACGGGATGAAGCTGAAATCCGTGGTCATCGACGGACTTACATTGGAGCTCTTCCCGGACAGATCATCCAGATGATGAAGAAAGCCGGCACCAAGAATCCGATCTTCCTGCTCGATGAAATCGACAAGATGAGCATGGATTTTCGCGGGGACCCTTCGGCTGCGTTGATGGAGGTTCTCGATCCGGAGCATAACAGCACGTTCATTGATCATTACTTGGATACGGAGTTTGACCTTTCGGAGGTGTTATTCGTTTGCACCGCGAATGTACTCCACACGGTCCCCCGTCCTCTCCTGGACCGCATGGAGGTTATCGACATCTCTGGATACACGGAGCATGAGAAGCTTCACATCGCGAAACAGTTCCTGATCCGCAAGCAGCTCGCGCTAAAAGGGCTCAAACCTTCGCAGGTTGAGTTTCATGACGAGGCTGTTCAAGAGCTGATTCGTCATTACACCCGCGAGTCAGGCGTCAGGAGCCTGGAACGAGAGATTGGCAATGTGTTGAGGAAGATTGCCAGGACTGTTGTGTCTAAACGCTCCGAAAGAAAGTTGATCAGTGTGGACACCAAGATGGTCAACAAGTTGCTCGGAGTGAGGAAATTTCGGCAGCAACTCGCTGCTGAGCGGAACGAAGTTGGCCTGGCAACCGGTCTTGCCTGGACTGAAGTCGGAGGGGAGGTCCTTCTGACCGAAGCGACGACGATGGAAGGGAAGGGCGACCTGCAGTTGACTGGAAAGCTGGGTGAGGTGATGCAGGAGTCGGCGAGAGCCGCGTTATCGTTCGTCAGAGCAAGAAGCGACGATTTTGGGTTAGCTAAGAATTTCTATAAGTTGCAGGACATGCACGTACACGTCCCCGAGGGTGCTATTCCCAAGGACGGCCCTTCGGCCGGAATTACACTGGCTACAACCATTGTGTCAGCTTTGTCCGGTATACCGGTTAGGCGTGATGTTGCGATGACGGGTGAAATCACTCTGAGAGGCAAGGTCCTGCCCGTTGGTGGCATCAAAGAGAAAGTTCTTGCTGCTCATCGAGCAGGGATCAAGACCGTGATCCTTCCCAAAGAGAATGAGAAAGATCTGAAGGACATTCCAGAATCGGTGTTGAAAGGCCTCAAGCTTTTGCAGGTCGAATCGATGGACGAAGTTCTAGGGATTGCTTTGGAACGGCCGGTTGTTCCGGTGGGCGACTCTAAGAAGAAAAAGGAAGAGGAGTTCGCGGAGACACAACCCCCGGACGTCAAGCAGGATCAGAGTGATCGTCCAGGCGTCCACTGAGGTTGTGAAAAGCCTCCCTTCATAGGGTTATAATGGATTGCGACGCGCCAGTTTTCTAAAGAGCGCTACTCAAAGCAGCGAGTATCCTGAGATCAATCTTCCCCGGATTGCTTTTGTGGGGAGATCGAATGTCGGCAAATCCAGCTTGATTAACAGTTTGGTTGGGCGGAAGAATCTGGCTAGAACCAGTTCAACTCCGGGTCGAACCCAGATCATCAATTTCTTTATGGTTGATGAGAGTTGGGTACTGGTGGATTTGCCAGGCTACGGATTTGCGAAAGTGCCTCAACGGGTTCGAGACCGCTGGGGTCCAATGATCGAGGAGTTTCTGATCGGCGACGACCGCTTGAGACTTGTCGTACTGATCTTGGATTCACGGCATGAGCCCACGAAGCTCGATCGAAACATGGTAGAATGGCTTTCCCATTTCGGGGTTCCGTTCCAATTGGTTGCGACGAAGTTTGACAAAGTGGCGAAAAGCCGGCGGACTCGTTCTCTTCGTCGAATCAGAGAGTCCTTGGGAAGCGAGGACATCTTACCTTTCTCGGCCGTATCCGGCGAAGGTAAGAAGGACCTTTGGAAAATCATCAATGGTATTTGCTGATTGAATCAGTGCAGTAAGTCCTAATCTCCTGCGTCCGCCTGCGTCCAAGCGGCGGGAAATTCTGGCAGGTGTTTCGGGGCCGGATGAATTCTCGGTCAATTAAATAGCTAGAGGTGAATGATGGCTGAAGCAACAGAGCCAAAAGTAAGAAGAAAAAATTCAAAGCCAAGAAACAACAAGCCAAGGGACAGCAAGAGGAACGGTGAGCCCCTGAACATCAAGGATCTCAAGGAGATGATCATTCAGGATCTGAACAAGATCGCCAGGGGCCTTGAAATTGAGGGTTTCGCCGGGATGCGCAAGCAGGAGCTCATTTTCCAGGTACTGAAAGCCCAAACGGAGAGAAGCGGTTTGATCTTCTCGGAGGGCGTCCTTGAGACCCTTCCCGATGGATTTGGCTTTCTTAGAGCTCCTGAATATAACTACCTTCCAGGTCCTGATGACATCTACGTATCCCCTTCTCAGATCAGGAAATTCGACCTGCGAACTGGTGACACGGTTTCAGGGCAGGTCCGCCCCCCGAAAGATGGGGAACGATATTTCGCCTTGATTAAGGTTGAGGCTATTAATTTCGAACACCCGGAAATAGTGCGTGAGAGAACTTTTTTCGAGAATCTAACTCCTCTTTATCCGGAGGAACGGCTCACGCTCGAAACGGCTGGGGAGAATCTGACGGGTCGTGTGATGGATATCCTCAATCCTGTCGGTAAGGGACAACGAGGCTTGATCGTATCTCCTCCGAGGGCCGGTAAGACGATGATTCTTCAGAGCATAGCCCATTCGGTCGAGGCGAATCACCCGGAGGTGGTTCTGATCGTCCTTCTGATCGATGAGCGGCCGGAAGAGGTCACCGACATGACGCGGTCAGTGAAGGGTGAAGTCGTGAGTTCCACTTTTGACGAGCCGGCCTCTCGTCACGTCCAGGTAGCAGAGATGGTACTCGAAAAAGCGAAGCGGCTCGTTGAGCACAGGAAAGATGTCGTCATTCTGCTGGATTCGATTACAAGGCTAGCCCGAGCCTACAACACTGTAGTTCCGCCTTCAGGAAAGGTGCTTTCGGGTGGTGTAGACTCCAATGCTCTTCAAAGACCGAAGCGCTTTTTTGGAGCTGCCAGAAACATTGAAGAGGGTGGGAGCCTTACGATTATCGCTACTGCGCTCGTCGACACCGGAAGTCGCATGGATGACGTGATCTTCGAAGAGTTCAAGGGCACTGGGAATATGGAACTCGTGCTGGATCGACGGTTGGTGGACAAGCGGATCTTCCCAGCCATCGACATCAACCGTTCAGGTACTCGAAAAGAGGAGCTTCTGCTCGAAGCCGCCACTCTGAATCGAGTCTGGGTGCTGCGGAAAGTCCTGAATCCTCTGTCGGTCACCGAATCGATGGAGTTGCTGCTGGACAAGCTCTCGAAAACGAAGAGCAACGAACAATTCATTAAATCGATGTCCGGTGGAGGGTAGGAGGCAGATACCGGATGCCAGATACCGGATGCCAGATGCCGGAAATCGCAAATTCCAAGTGTCCGATCGGTTTCCTTTGTCGCTAGCTTTGTCGTGAACTTTGTCGATTCGTGCACGTGGATTGCGACAAAGTTCGCGATTAAGTTGGGGGCGCTCCGATTCCTGTAAACACCGCATCCATCCCCCTTGTCGTAAGCTTTGTCGTGAACCTTGTGGGTCCCATCCCCGAGTTTTCGACAAAGTTCGCGATTAAGTTCACGACAAAGAATGATAGATACGGGACCTGTCCTCCACCACGGTTGCCTCGTCTTCCTGTTTCGTTTCATTGATCCGTTGAGATCTTTGTGCTAAACTCCTTATTGGGAAGAGCATGAAAGTAAACAGTTCTCTCTGGCACTGGTGGTATTAAGTACAATCAGTGGGTGAGGACTGTCGATTTCATGTAGCCTGAATTAGAGATCAATCAATCGAAGAAGAGGCCGTGGATGACAAAAGTCCACGGCCTTTTTTTATGCGTTGTAAAGGGCGTAAATCTGTTTTAGAAATACGATCAGGGAAACAAGATGATCCACCACAGATCTGTGCTTGCCGATTTGCTCACGCCTGTTTCGGCATTCTTGAGAGTTGCCGGCGATAGTGAACGAGCGTTTCTACTTGAGTCGGTTGAAGGGGGAGAGAAGATTGGCAGGTTCTCCTTTATTGGGGTTGACCCTGAAAGTAGCTATCGCGGAACGTTCATGGAATTTCGCCGGTCCTTTCCGGAAATACTGCCCCCTCACCCCGATTTGCCACCCTTTGCCGGTGGAGCCGTGGGTGCATTCACGTACGACATGGTGGGAGAGTTGGAACGGCTTCCGGGTAGTCTGTCCGGAGTTCCACGTGAGCCCTCAGTTCAAATGGACTTCTTTCCCACGGTCCTGGCTTTTGACCACCTCAAACATCAGATCGTCATCATGTCCCATGAAAGTCGGGACCGTGTTGACGAGATGGAAGCTCGGTTGAAACAGGTGTCAGCACTCGAGTCACGAGTCGCAGGGTTTGGGAATGGTAACGGTGAGTCGCCCGGCTTGGATGCTGGACAAGGTGGGGCTCCCGTATCGGACGAAGTGGAGTGTAACTACACCCCAGAAAAGTTTCAGTCTGACGTGGAAACCGCCAAGGAGTACATTCGAGCTGGAGATATCTTTCAGGTTGTACTTTCTCAGGCGTTTTCGGTCGATTTCCAGCAGGATCCGTTCAATGTGTATCGAGTCCTTCGCTATATCAATCCTTCACCCTATATGTTCTTTCTGAAACAGGGAGATACGTGCATCACAGGAGCCTCTCCGGAGATGCTGGTTAGGGTTCAGGGAAGGGAATTGGAGTATCGGCCGATAGCAGGAACGCGCCGGAGGGGACGAACGCCGGAGGATGAAGCCCGACTCGAAGAGGAATTAGTGAACGACGAGAAAGAGCGGGCCGAGCACTTGATGCTGGTCGACCTGGGTCGAAACGATGTAGGACGGGTCAGCGAATTCGGATCGGTTGTGGTAGGTCGAATGATGTTTCTTGAGAAGTACTCGCACGTTATGCATCTTGTGAGTTCACTCAAGGGTCAGCTCCGCCAGGGTCTGAACCGATTTGATGCCTTGGCTGCCTGCTTCCCTGCGGGTACCGTGACCGGAGCCCCTAAAATTCGGGCAATGGAGATCATTGAAGAACTGGAACCCTCACAAAGAGGTTTCTACGCCGGTTCTATTGGATATGTCGACTACTCGGGTAACCTGGATACCTGTATCGCGATCCGGACGATTGTGTTTCAAAATGGCAGAGCACTTTTTCAAGCGGGCGCGGGTATTGTGGCTGACTCGATCCCTGAACTTGAGAACCTGGAGTGCCAGAATAAGGCAAGGGTTTTGTTTCACGCCCTGGAATTGGCAAGAGACCTGTGAAACCCCATAACGAAAGGGTTGGAGTGCCTGGAACATGAACTGGAATGGTTTGCCGGTTTTGGCGGGAGCATCAGAGGGAGTAAGCCGATGAGCAAAGTGTTGGTCATCGATAACTACGACAGTTTTACTTACAACCTGGTCCAGTATCTGGGTGAACTGGGTGCGGAGTTGGTCGTGCATCGGAATGACCAGATTGACCTGGGCACTGTCCGAGGCATGGATTTTGACCAGGTCGTCATCTCTCCGGGGCCCGGAGTGCCCTCCGACGCAGGGATTTCTGTTGCTTTGATTCGCGAATTGAGTGGGAGAATCCCGATTCTTGGAGTTTGCCTGGGACATCAAGCGATCGGAGAAGCTTTTGGTGGCCGCGTGATTCGTGCCAGTGAACTCATGCATGGGAAGACCTCCTTGATTTACCACGAGAGTGACACGATCCTGGCGGGCCTGGAAACTCCGTTTGAAGCCACCCGTTATCATTCACTGATCGTTGATCCATCGACTCTGCCACGGGATCTTGTCGTTAACGCGCGTACGGAGGACGGGGTGATTATGGGTTTTCGTCACCGTGAGTTTGATGTTTTTGGAGTCCAGTTCCATCCGGAATCGATCATGACCGGCGAGGGAAAAAAGCTGCTGGGAAATTTTTTATGCTACGGGAATACTGCAAGAGACTCGAAGCCGGCCATAGCTTGACTGAAGAGGAAGCGGAATCGTGCCTCAGTGCCATCCTTTCAGGCGACTGTGACGATGCGGAAATAGCGGGCCTGCTGGTACTGCTCTCGGACAGGGGTGAAACGGTGGAGGAAATCACCGGCTTTGCTCGCGTCATGAGAAAAGTAGCTGTCAAGATTCGATCCGAGCACTCCCAGTTTGTAGATACGGCAGGAACTGGCGGTGGAACATCAACTTTCAATGTCTCCACCGCTGCTGCTTTCGTGATATCGGCTGCAGGCGTGCCTGTGGCCAAGCATGGTAACAGGGCGATCACCTCACGCTCCGGGAGTGCCGACGCCCTGGAGCATCTGGGTGTCCGAGTGGACAGAGAACCGGAGTTCTCGCAGCGGGCTCTGAACGAGATAGGGCTGTGCTTCATGTTTGCTCCTTCTTTTCATCCGGCAATGAAACGCGTGGCACAGATTCGGCGCGAACTCGGACGTCGCACAATATTCAATCTTCTGGGGCCCCTGACAAATCCGGCAGCAGCCCCTTTTCAATTGATTGGAGTCTTCTCCGCCGGTCTGACCAGTAAGCTTGCCGAGGCTCTTGGTCGTCTGGGATGCAAGCGCGCCTGGGTGGTCCATGGCCGGGATGGGATGGACGAGATCTCGGTTTGCGCCGAGACTCAGGTGGCTGAGGTGCGCGACGCACAGGTCAGAAATTTTACTTTCAAGCCGGAGTCGCTGACCCCTGACGTGCCTGAGGGAGGATCACCGGAAGAGAATGCTGGGGTCATCCGGGGGATTCTAGAGGGGAAGGTCGGAGGTTCTGCTCGAGACATTGTTGTTCTTAATGCCGCAGCAGCAGTGCATATTGCCACCGAGATGTCGATGGATGATGCGCTTAAACGAGCCGGTGAAGTGATTGATTCAGGCTTGGCTTTAAAGAAGCTCGGTGAGTTGGTGGAGGCATACAGTTAATCAGTGGGTAACCTAAACGAGAATGCATCTCCGGGAAACAGTCGCTCAGGGACCGACTCAGCGGGTCCCGTCGTCAAGGTCTGTGGCATAACCAGTTTGGATGACGCCTTGGCTAGTATCGAACTCGGTGCAAACACCCTCGGCTTCAATTTCTATCCCCGTAGTCCCCGCTTCATAGAACCTGCGAGAGCCGTTGAGATTCTCCAGGGCTTGCCAGGGGACGTGACTGCTGTAGCCGTCGTGGTAGTAGATTCCAGCGAAGACCCGAGGTTGGCGTCAGAAGGCCCGGCTGGAGCTAGTCACCGCAGGTCTTCCGGCGCAGCTGATGCTGAGGAGAATCCACCCTTCAGCTATTTGCCGGAGATGATAGAGTGGGTACAGGTTCACGGCGCTCGGAGCCAAGCTGATCTGCAGAAGATCGACCGCGAGGTTCTAGTCGCAACATCGCCGAAACAGGTCTCCGATTTCGGCGATTTCAGGGTCATCATAGATACATCCTGGGGAACTGGGCGGCTCGCCGATTGGAAGGCACTCAAGGGTTTAGGAAGAGACTATATTCTCTCCGGAGGACTTACGCCGGAGAATGTCAAGGAAGCGCTGGAATATCTGCAGCCTTACGGTGTAGACGTATGCTCCGGCGTAGAAGCTGCCCCGGGAAAGAAGGATTTGGCCAGGTTGGCCAGATTTCTTGAAGCGGTACGGGCTCATTACGGACTATCCTGACAGTAGACACAGTTTGAATGCGCCGGTGCAACAGGCGAAGAGTGAACGGCAGAGGTGGAGTAAGGATGCTTGATCAGATAGTGGCCAGAAAACGCGAAGAACTGGCTGAGCGTTTGAGCAAGATAACGCTCGAGGAGCTTGAAGACCGATTTCCAACGTCTCCCCCGGCCTCCCTTGAGGCGGCGCTGGTGCGCCCGGGTGTGAACATTATTGCTGAAATCAAATACAGAAGTCCGAGTCACGGGCCATTCAAATGCTGTTTGGAACCAGAGAAAGTTGCTCAAATCTATGTCGAGAATGGCGCAGCAGCTCTGTCCATCCTGACCGATGAGACCTTTTTTGGAGGAAGCTTAGAATATCTTGATCGAGTGTTTCAGCACTTGTTACCTGAGGACCCGAACAGCGATTCCGGCGAGGGGACACCTCTTTTGAGGAAAGACTTCATTCTGGATCGATTCCAGGTCGCCGAAGCAAAGGCTTGCCGGGCTTCCGCCTTCCTGCTGATTGCGGCCTGTCTTGACTCTGTCCAGTGTAGATCTTTGATCGAGTACGGCCGTGAGGTTGGCCTCGAGGCCCTGGTTGAAATCCATGACCCTTTTGAGCTGGATGCTGCCGTGGACTCCGGTGCCAGGCTCCTCGGAGTAAACAACCGTAACCTCAAGACATTTGAAGTTGATATCAACACATCTTTCGAAATTGCGAGAAGATTGGAAGGTGAGGACCGGTTTGTGCTTGTCGCTGAAAGCGGGGTTTCGCAACGATCCGAGATTCTCGAGCTAAAAGATGCAGGATTTCACGGATTCCTGATCGGCACAGCTTTCATGGAATCCGACGATCCAGGAGCGAAGTTGAGGGAATTGACTCATGGTGAATAGAAAGACTCCTTTACCTGATGCGGAGGGGCACTTTGGCAGATTCGGCGGCCGATTCATTCCAGAAACCCTGATGTCGGCGATTCAGGAGCTGGAGGCGGCTTACCTGGAGGTCCGGGACGACTCGCGGTTTCAGGAAGAGTTCGGGGAACGTCTTCGACAATATGCCGGCAGGCCTACGCCGCTTTTCCTGGCGGAGCGGCTTTCTGAGTCACTTGGTGTCAGGGTCTACCTGAAACGGGAGGATCTGTGTCACACAGGGGCTCACAAGATCAATAATGCTCTTGGTCAGGCACTGCTGGCAAAACGCATGGGAAAGAGACGGATCATAGCCGAAACGGGAGCCGGCCAGCATGGTGTCGCCACCGCTACCGTATGTGCCTTACTGGGTCTGGATTGCGAAGTCTACATGGGGACAGAGGACACCAAACGCCAGGCTCTGAACGTTTTTCGAATGGAGTTGCTGGGGGCAAACGTAGTCACCGTTGATTCGGGCAGTCAAACCCTGAAGGATGCCATTAACGAGGCAATGAGGGACTGGGTGACTAACGTCGAGGATACCCACTATCTGCTGGGCTCGGTTCTCGGTCCCCACCCGTATCCCATGATGGTTCGTGACTTCCAATCGGTTATCGGAAGGGAGGCTCGTCAGCAGATTCTGGAACTGGAAGGTGAGTTGCCGCAGACGCTGATCGCCTGTGTCGGGGGAGGCAGTAATTCGATAGGCCTTTTCTACGAGTTCCTGGAAGACGAATCAGTAGGCATGATCGGAGTCGAAGCGGGCGGTTTTGGTAAAGAACTGGGGCAGCATGCAGCGCGTTTTGAGGGCGGAGGTCCTGGTGTCCTCCATGGGACCTTTAGTTTCGTCCTCCAGGATGAAAATGGACAGGTTGCGTCAACCCACAGCGTTTCTGCTGGGCTTGATTATCCTTCGATCGGCCCCGAACATGCGCATCTGCGAGAGCAAGGGAGAATTAGTTACGCCTCTGTTACCGATGACGAGGCGCTCGAGGCGTTTCATTT
>JAUWTT010000066.1 GCA_030614585.1 Acidobacteriota bacterium | reverse complement strand
TGTGACATCCGTCCTCTCGATCTTTTTCCTATCTTTGAGATGCGTCCAGTATGGGATCTCAAAATCAGGCGTTCCTTTGGGGATTGGGATGTTTTGTCCGTTTTCAATTGGAATGAAATAGAGGCACAGATAGAGCTGTCCTTTGCGTCATTGGGCCTGAACAAAGATCGGGAATACTTGGTCTACGATGGATGGGCAGAGAAGGGTCTGGGAGGTTACACAGGGGGCTTCTCAACGACCGTACCTGGTCGATCGAATCGTCTCTACTTCGTACATCCCAATCTCAATCGCCCCCAGTTCCTCGCCACGGATCGACATATCACGGGCGGAGGGACCAGCGTGAAAGCTCTGTCCTGGGATGAAGAGAACAGGCGTCTAACAGGCACGATCAACGTCGTCGCCGGCTATCCCTCAAAGATCACCATCGCAGTCCCCTCCAACTATGAGGTCAAGAACATTCAAGACCAGGAGGGACATGACATCCAGGCCTTGTCCCAGGATGATGCCACATTGAGTTTCCTCCTCCAACGCCCCACCTCAGGTCCCTTAGCCTGGCACATCGATTTCCTGGTCTCGACTCAATGAGGAACAAGACATACGAACTGGCCTTCCTCTGTCCCCTTTAACTGGGGTTCCGCTTCGCTCCACAAGGCCATACAAACATCAATTACCAAAAAGCCGCTATAATTGCGGGAAGTTGGGGATTTGGGAACCTTGCTAAAGAGTCGGCCTTCACCTGAGAGCTGACCCGAGAGAATCCACTCACAAGCGTATTGGAACCCGCAGAGATTGCGCTCCTTCAGGACCGGCCAATCCATTTTGACCCCGGTATTGACTGCTAACACTCAGGCAACTTCCCTGCTTGATCAGGTAGACAAATCAGTTGTTAAGAAAATGAGGAATGATTCATGAAAAGAAACTGCCTCTATTTGGCGTTACTTTGTCTTTTCGTTTTTGGAGCAAGCGGAGTCGTTTCCGCTGACGCCGGAAACGGTGTTGATTCCGGCATTACGGCCTGGATGCTCACTTCTACCGCACTCGTCCTGTTGATGGTTCCTGGCCTGGCCATGTTCTATGGTGGGCTGGTCAGGACGAAAAATGTCCTTGGAACGATGATGCACGCTTTCTCCGCGATGGGAATCATGAGTGTTTTGTGGGTCATCGTGGGATACAGCATGTCTTTTGGAGAGAACGTTCTGGGTGGCTGGTGTGGCTGGAATCCAGATTATCTATTCCTGTCGGGCATCGACGACAAGATCATGGACGAAGGCATTCCCGAGTATGTCTTCTCAATGTTTCAGGGCAAGTTCGCCATCATCACACCTGCCTTGATTGCTGGCGCGTTCGCAGAAAGGGTGATGTTCAAGGGTTATGTATTCTTTATCGCCCTGTGGGGAATCCTCGTCTACAACCCCCTCTGCCATTGGGTGTGGGCCGGTGACGGCTTTCTCTACAACATGGGGGCAAACGGTGCTATCGACTTCGCCGGCGGTACCGTCGTCCATATTTCGGCCGGCGTCGCCGGACTCGTGAGTGCTCTTTATCTGGGCGCTCGTCGCGGATACCCGAAAACTGCGATGCATCCAAGTAACCTGGTTATGACGATGATTGGCGCCGGGCTGCTCTGGGTCGGATGGTTCGGATTCAACGCCGGGTCCAGTGTTTCAAGCGGTCTGAGTACGGCCCAGGCATTGACAGCTACCCAGGTTGCAGCCGCTTCGGGGGCTTTGATGTGGATGATCATAGAAGGGTGGCACCAGGGGAAGGCAACCGCACTGGGGTTTGCCAGTGGAATCCTGGCAGGTCTTGTTGCCATCACTCCTGCTGCCGGTGTTGTTCAGCCAGCAGGTGCACTTGCTTTAGGGGCACTGGCCTCAATTCTCTGCTATCTGGCGATTCAGATGAAGAACCGACTGGGTTATGACGACAGCCTGGACGCTTTAGGCATTCACGGCGTCGGCGGAATTGTCGGAGCCCTACTGCTGAGCTTCTTTATTCGCCAGAGTTGGATGGAAGAAGCAGCCGCCGCAGCCGGTGGCAGTTGGACTGTACTACAGCAGTTGGGAGTTCAGATTACCGCGGTCCTGGTCGCCATCGGATATGCAGCCGTTGCTACCTACTTAATCATATTACTCGTTGATAAGACGATAGGCCTACGCTCCCCGGAAAAGGATGAGATGGCCGGGCTTGACAGTACCTACCATGGTGAAGATGGTTACGGCATGTTGAACCCCAGCTAAAGGAAGACGATATGAAATTGATCACTGCTATTATCCAGGAGAACAAGATTGACGAAGTTCGTGAGGCCCTCATCGAAGCCGAGATTACTCGCATCACGGTGAGCCGCGTCTCAGGACACGGACGACAGCAAGAGATTGAAGTCTATCGAGGCAAAACGGTGGTTCCCAATCTCCTTTCGAAGATCCGCCTCGACATTGCCGTTAATGAGGAGTTCGTTGATATTACAGTCGATACGATCATCAAGTCGGCGAAATCAGGAGACGATGGAAAAGTCGGGGATGGGAAGATCTTCATAACACCTCTTGAAGAATGTATCCGCATCCGTACGGAAGAAAGGGGAAGCATGGCGATCTAGCCACGGCTTTCTGGATAGTCCTGAACCACCAGGACACCAAGAGCACCAAGGATTCACGGTTCTGATTGAAGGACCTCTTCAGCAAAGTTGGCAGAGAAACTTCACGAGATGGGCCGGCTAACAGTCTGCGCGGCAGAATTGGAACGGTCGCGCAAGCTCCTAGACCGGATTAAGCGGGGGTAAGGGCACCTGGTTCTCAGCTTGCTCCCGGCGCCTCCGCTCCCACCACTCTCTGAATCGAGGCACCATGCGCCGCAGTACAAGGGCAACAACTACCACCAGTCCCAGCCCAAGAACGATCGGAATTGCCGAACGCTTCAAGCTGTCAAACAGAGTCTCTTCCTCAACAGCAGCCCCAGCGGGCTCCTTCTCAACCGGCGGAGCCAACTCAGACACATACTCCGGGTTGGCAACAGCTTCAAAACTAATTGGCCGCAGAGTGGCTTCCCGCAGCCGGCCTGTATTCAAGTCCCACCAGAAAATGGTCACTCCTGGTAGTTGGTATCTGCCTGACATCTGGATCACATAGCTGACCGATTCCACCCGCCGGCCTTCCTTGAATCCTTCGCGGTCAGCGCTTTTATCCACGACCTGCGGCTGATCGGGGTAGACAGCCAACCCTTCAATCGACTCAAACTCGATTGGAGGAAGGAACATGGCAAAGGTCTGATCGGCTGAAATCGAAATGGTCCGCCGAAGCGAATCGCCCACTCTTAGACCCTCCACTGAGGGATCCAGTTGCTGGGTCAGGTCGAGTCGAGTCGTGGCAATAAAGTATCCGATCCCAGCAGCTTCCGACGGAATCCTGGCGACAAAGGTCTGGCTGGGAAAAGGCAGTCCAACCGTTGCCGACTTCGCCCCTCCCAGCGAGTAGTGGACTACAACCTCCTCAGCCGGAATCTCATATTGACGCGGTTCCTGTGGATAAACCAGGTAGCTCCGTCTGAGTCCAAACCAGTTCTGGCCGTCAACAGGTTCCGTGAGGCTCGTGGCGCGCTCTTCTGGTCCTACCACAATCGCACCAGGGATCTCCAGCGTTGGGAACTCGGGTGCACGGCTCAACCAGGTCGGCACCAGGACATCGACATTCAGTCGCACCGGTTGGCCAACCAGCACGGCTTCCTGAGGATCGATGTTGAGGCGCAGTATCGGCTCCGGCGTCTCGCTATTCTGAGCAAAAATCACTCCGCAGAACGCCAGTCCAAACCAAACCAGAGTTGCACTGAACCATTTTCTTCTCATCAACTTAACTAATGATCCCGTTGGAGAAGGGTTACCACCAAGGCACCAAGCTCACCAAGGAAATCCAATGTCTATTCTGGGCTCACTACCTACTACCTACTACTTACTACTTACTACTTACTTCTTACTGTTTCCCCCGCCGCCTGCTGAGAGAACTTTAAACGCAGAAAGTCCGCAGGTGTCGTCTGTATATTCCTCATCCAGATTTCCGCCATCTGTTCAGGAGACAGCTTCATCTCGTCGACTTCCCCCTCCTTCCCTTTCTCGCCTTTTTCGTCAATCTTCATCTCGTCCGCCTCGAAAGTGGGATCACCTGGGGGAGCCTCGTCTACCGCATCTTCTTCCGAGGCCTTCTGGATCAGAGCTTCAACCAGTTCCCGGTTCTCTTGAGCCTCCGAGAATTCGGGCTGCAGTTCAATGGCACGATCGTAACTGCCCAAAGCCATTTCGAGTTCCCCCATCCGCGCATAGCAGTTCCCCAGATAGAAATGTGCTTCCGGCGTGTCCAGCAGGGCGAAGTAATTCAACGCGACTTCATACTTTTCGTCATAGTAATAAGCGATGCCCTTCCAAAGTGGATCTTCAAAAGACTCGGCGGCCGTCTCGTATTGACCTCTCTCAAAATAGTAGCGGCCCTGTTGGTCCGGTGTGAACCAAAGGTCGATGAAACTCCAACCTCCAAGTGAAGTCAAAATCAATAATGCTGTAGTTGTTAAAACTTGCATTTCGGTCTACCGTGAGCCATTGATTTCAGTCAGCGTCCCACGCCGCTCACTGCTTCGTTCTTACCCATTCCGCCCCAAAGAGGAGGATGACCTTCCAGGTTGTCACCTAACTGCCAGCCTCCAACGTGACAAGCTGGAAGCTTATCTTCCGATCGGCGGCAGATCGGTCCCATTGTGGCCGGAAGATGGCCTTCTAGGCCGTCATGACAAGCTGGAAGCTTATCCTCCCCACCACGCGCCAATCCATTTCTTACCACTTACCCTCCTTCGCTAAAGGCTCGGTCACCGATCACCGATTACCGATCACCAGTCCCCCGCCCTACGGCCACCGCACCGTCCAGCCACGGCGAAACCAAAGAGCGGCTAATATTGCAATCGGTAGAACCAGGTAGTAGCCGAAATCTCGCCAACGGGTCTCTGCAGTTTCCTGCTGCACAATTTCCAAATGACTCTGGACCTTTCCCTGAATCCATTCCACGTCTTTGTTGTCCAAGGTGGCTGTGGTTACCGGTATCCCCACCTGGGACTGTAGTTGTCTAAACCTCTCAACATCCATCCGAGTGACAACCCGCCGGCCCGCTGAATCAGTACGGAAACGATTCTCCCCAACAAGGATTGGTCCACCCTGAGAGGTTCCCACAGCCAAGACTATGATCTGGTCGTGACTGCGCTTCGAGTGTTCCTCAAAAACAGAGAAATCTTCCGCTTCGATCCCGTCAGTCACAATGAGAATGGACCCGGGGACTTCCTCTCGATCCAACAACTCCTCTGCGGCTCTCAGCCCTGCAGCCGCATCCCGGCCTTGTACGGGCATCAAATCCGTCGATAGCGAGGATAGGAACAGCTCAATCAAGGATGGATCGTCCGTCAATGGTAAAACCATGTGGGCTGTCCCCGAATAAACAATCAGCGCTGATCGGGAACCCTGGCGCAGACCGAGCAAATCCCTGATCTTCTGTTTAGCCCGCTCCAGCCTGGTCGGTTGGACGTCAATAGCATCCATCGATTGCGAGAGGCTCAGAACCACCACCAAGGGCGCTTTGTCCTCCGTAAAGGGTGGAAGTTCCCGTTCCCAGGTTGGCCCCGCAAGTGCCAACGCACCGATCCCAATGATGAGGCAAATGAGGTGGATGGGCCTAAACCGCCAGACACTACGTTTGCCTACAATCAGGTGGTCGAGCAAGTGTGGCGCAACGATTCCTTTCCAGCGTGATCTCACGTCCTCGCGTGCTCCCACAACCCAGTAGAGCAAGACCGCCGCGGGAATCAATCCCAGCCAGTAGGGGCGTAGGAAATGAAACTGTTCGAGAATAGCCCAGTTCATTTCAGACCTGCTCTCCTGCCACATTCACCGGAGTTTTCTTCAACCGGGCCAAAAGCGCCAAAGCATGCATCAGAAGGTGGTAAGCCACCATCAGGCCTACAGCTATACCCAGTGGCCAATAGTAAAGGGGTATCTTGGGACGATAGGTAAATCGCTCGTAGTTGTGAGGAGTCATCTCATCCAAGGTCGCGTAGATCTGCTCTAGCTGCTCCAAGTCTTCACCTCGGAACGAGCGGCCGCCCGTAGATTCAGCAATTTCGCCTAAAGCCTCGAGGTCCACCTTATCTTCTCCAGATGCCTGAGGATCACCAATGCCGATTGTGTGGATCAGGATGCCATTCTGGGCAGCGATCTCAGCTGCTTTGAGAGGGGGCATTTTGCTTCCGGTATCATTTCCATCTGTAAGCAGAATCAGAACTCGTTCTTCCACCTGGCTGGCTTCGAATTGCTGGATTGCCAGGCCGATAGCATCTCCGATGGAAGTTCTTGGGCCCGCCATACCGATGCGCGCCTGCTCCAAGAGTATGCGGCAGCTCGCATGATCGAGAGTAAAGGGCACTTGAGGGTAAGCCGCTCCGCCAAAGACGATCAATCCAATCCGGTCTCCCTCGCGGCGGGTAATGAAATCGTCCAGAACCAACTTCACCGCTTCCAGTCGGTCAATTCTATTTCCCTCGGGATCGACAAAGTCCCGAACCTCCATCGACTGCGAGAGATCCACTGCCAGCATCAGATCCCGTGCTGATTCGATCCGCTCAATCGGGTCCTCGATCCATTGCGGACACGCCAAAGCCGCCACGATCAGAAGCCAGGCAATAGGCGCAACCAACTTCTGGAGGATGTTGGTTTTGAGGATCACCGCACCAGGTGTAGGTTTCAGTCCGGTCAGCTCAGCTAATTGATCAAAGAACGGAATCCGGACAGCCTCCTGCTCTTCTCGGTAGGGCGGAAGAAGAACCCAGACCAGAATGGGGAGCGGAATGATCAAGAACACCCAGGGATATTCAAACGCGAGCACGATGCCTCCTGATCCACAGGTGCAGAAGTGCCAACAGTTCGCTTATTTCATGATCTGAGATCTTCCCGAGACGAGCCTGTGCACAGTAGGACAATTCCGGGAGCAGCCTTCCCGGACCCTCGGAAAAAGATGATCCGTCGAGAGTTGAGTCAAGGTAGGACAACCAATCACTTCCGCTCGAAGTAGCCACAGCTTCCCGCGGAGCAAAAGCGAGAACGGTCCGTTTCACCAGCACCGGAATGGCCGCCAGGGCAGCTTCCCGCCGCTCATTCTCCAATCCCCTTTCGATCTCTTTGAGCTGAACCAGGGCTTCACGGCGATAACGGTTGGCTTGCCTGCGGCGATGTAAAAACCTGACAAGAAGCAAGAAAGCGAAAAATGCCAAACCTGCCAGCACGTACCAGCCCACGGTTTGAGGCAAATAGCTGACTGGCTCTGGCAGCGGCAACTCTTGCAGATTCAACAGGGCTTCTTGGGTCTCTTCCATCCGCAATGTCCTTAGATGCCTTTGGGAACATATCCAAGTTGGCGTCGAATCTGTTCGACAGGGTCTCCCACGGTCTGAATCGGGAGCACCGGCACACCCATCTTCCTGAGGAACTCGGCCACTTCGCGGACTCTTGCTTTGAAATGCTCGGCAATCGGCTCGTAGACCTTCTTCTCTCCAAGATCCAGCTCAATTTGGAGTTCTCCCTCGCTGACGACCAGTCGGCCGCCGGATGGGAAGCTAAGGGCTGAAGGGTCATACACAAGTGCAGCGATTACATCGTTGTGTTGTGCCATCAACAGCATCAAACGTTTCGTCTCCTCGTCCGCCCCGGCAAAATCGCTAATGACCACCACCAGATAGTCGTGCTTAGCCAGGCGAAGAGCGCGATCCAGTGCCTGATTGAGCATTCCATAACTGGGACGAGTCTCAGTTTCCGCCTTAAGTTCATGGTTCTTTTCCAACACCACTTGCAGGATCTCCATCACACGGCGTCGGCTTCGGTGCGGGCGGATTTCTCGAATCTCAGTGTCGTTGAAAACAATGGCCCCCACTCGATCGCCAGCATGAAAGACCCGCCATGCACCCAGCGCCGCTAAATGGGCAGCTGTCACTGACTTCATCATCTCCCGGGTCCCGTAGAACATGGGTAACCGTTGGTCGACCACCAGAAGAGCGGGCCGATCCTGTTCCTCGGTGTAGACCCGTACATGGGGTTTCTGGGTTCGTGCAGTAACCTTCCAGTCAATGGTACGAATATCATCGCCCGGCAAATAGCCTCGAATCTCCTCGAAGTTCAGACCCCTTCCTCGAAGCCTTGAAGCGTGGCGTCCGCTCAGAATGCTGTGAACCGGTTGGCGAGGCAGAAAATTGAAGCCACGAGCTTTGTGCTCGAGTCGGATCAGGTCCTTTAGGTTTGTGTAAATTCGCGAATCGGTCATCGGTTATCGGTTATCGGTTATCGGATAAATTAGCAGTTCTGCCGATCTAGAAGCTCGACGGAACTGATCAGTAAGAGCATACCGCTCCTCCTTTGGGAACTCCCTGGAAAGACTGAATACCTTACGAGAGATCGTGTCAGAGATCCGATAAACCTTAAGTTCCTTGAAGGAAAAGGCGTGTCCGTATTCCCGTTGGTCAATCATTATGCAAATCCTTCGTCGATGGTTGGCGGTTGGTTAACGGCTCAAATACCAATAACGATGCTCAGTGCCAAAACTGCGACCCCGCCGACAAGTATCGACCGTTCACCGTTCCCCCCGATCACTGATTACCGATAACCGATAACCAACCGCTACGCAACAGCCACCAGCTTCACGATCTCAGCGATCACCTGATCCGACTTGATACCCTCCGCATTTGCCTCATAGCTCAGCATGATGCGATGCCGGAGCACGTCATGCACGATCGCCCGGATGTCATCGGGCGTAACATGGTCACGATTGTTCAACCAGGCATTGACTCTCGAACACTTGTCCAGGCCGATCCCACCCCGGGGGCTGGCTCCAACTTGAATCCACTTTCTCAGTTCCTCGCTGTATCGTTCGGGATAGCGGGTGGCATTGATCAAGTCCACGATGTACTGCTCAATGCTTTCGGAAACGTGAATCTCGTGAATTTCCTCTCTGGCTGTAAATATGGCTTCTTGCGGGATCGCTGTTTCCTCTTGCAGCTGGTCACCTGATGCAGCATGATCCGGCAGTTCCTCTCCCCGAACCAGACGCACTACTTTCACCTCCGAAGCTGCATCGGGGTAGGTGATCATAACCTGCATCAGAAAGCGATCCATCTGAGCCTCCGGCAAGGGATAAGTGCCCTCCTGTTCGATCGGATTCTGGGTGGCCATCACCATGAAGAGCTGGGGAAGCTTGTGGGTTTTACCCGCCACCGTCACTTGCCCTTCTTCCATGGCTTCCAGCAGCGCAGCCTGAACCTTGGCAGGCGCACGATTGATCTCGTCTGCAAGAACGATGTTGCTGAAGATGGGGCCAGGTTGGAACTGAAACTCGCCCTTCCCGTCCACTGAGTAGTAAACCTCCGTTCCGGTTATGTCTGACGGTAACAGGTCAGGCGTAAACTGGATGCGACTGCGGCCCGCGGCCAAGTTCTTTGCCAGGCTCTTCACCGCACGTGTCTTGGCGAGACCAGGAAGCCCCTCGACCAGAATGTTGCCGTTCGACAGAAGACCGATCAGCAAGCGCTCGATAATACCTTCCTGCCCGATAATCGAGCGTCCCATCCGGTTCTTCAGTTCCAGGATCGAATCTCTTGCTGGCATGGGTTTGTGCTCCCTCTTTTGTCAGAATCTGTCCATTTGAACAAAACACAGTAGTTGGATCATTTTAACTGCCGATGGGGCAATCCTACACCAGTCCGGGGAACAGTCAACGTGGACGTTGAAAGTCTTTCCCCCAGTCGCATAACCCTTCGAATGCTTCTATTGATATGGCCTGAAAAGGCAACCGTCCACGAAGGTGTTAAAGAAATCCGGATCGGTCTCCAATTCCAGATGCTCGATTTCCGTCACGAAGCCCTCGAGCCGGCGGCGACACTTCGTAGACAGAAGAGCAGTTGTTGCACCTTCGATGGCTGCATTACCAAGCTGGAAAACCGTCTCTTCAGGAATGTCGGGCAGAAGACCGATTCTCTTGGCGGCCTCGAAATCCGTGTGCCTGGCAAAAGCGCCACACAGATAAAACCGATCAATCGCCGAGTACTCCGCTTCTGCCTGCTTCATTGTGATCATGAGCCCCGCAACGTTGGCAGCCTTGGCCTGTGCCAGGTTACTGATATCCTCCTCACTCAAGATGATGGAGTGTTCTTCATCGACAACAAAGGCTCCCGGACCGTCTGTCAGGCGCCCCCTGTCGTTGATCTTTCCGGTTCGACGAAGTTCAGACAGAAGATCCACCAATCCTGAACCGCATATTCCCTCGGGAACTCTGTCTCCGATGACTTCGCAAGTGACCGAACCGGAGTTGGAGAATTTCACCCTCTCAATGGCACCCTCCAAAGCGGGTATACCGCAACTAACTCCTCCACCTTCGAAAGCGGGTCCCGCCGGGCAGGAAGCAGCCAGGACACGGGTACGCGTTCTGATTACCAACTCCGTATTGGTACCGATATCCATGACAGCAACTACACCTTCTTCATCCTGTAGATTGACTGCCAGAAGACAAGCTGCAGCGTCGGCCCCCACATGAGATCCGATCAATGGAAGCCCATAGACTCGGCCCCTTGGATTCATAGGGAACCCTGCTTGATCTCCACCTATTTCGATAGCTGTCTGAGTTCGTTTGCCGGCACGATACTCGGACTCAACCAGTGACCGGAACGGTTTAACGCCAATGCTTTGGATGTTCAAACCAAAGAACAGGTCCCTCATGGTTGTATTACCGGCTACGACCGTCTCGTAGATCTCGTGAGGCCGACAGGGAAGAACCCGTATCGCATCTGCCAGGTAGCCGAGCAACACTTTCCTTAACAGTTGGCCTCCGTCTTCTCCGTCATAACGGATTCGGGACATGACATCGCTCCCGGCAAACCTCTGCGGATTCTCAAAAGACTGTGAGGCAACCACCTGTCCCTCGATGAGATCAACCAATCGGACCACGACCGTTGTCGTACCCAGGTCCAGCGCGAGGCCGAACAGGGCTCCCGGAAACCGATCTACGTCTATTCCATCAACCAGTACCCGGTCACGCGATCGCCTGACGGCAGGGTCAAAGCAGGAGGCTCTGTTTCGGACCGCCAACTCATGTGCCGAGTCCTCGATACGGAGAGAGCCACGTCGCAAAGTGTTGCAGTGAATGGTTCCAACCTCTGCTTGAATCCTCGCCTTACACGCAAGTCGGAAGTTACCTCTGAGAGCCGTTTCCTCAATCGTTCGAGGGCTTAGCAGTTCCATCCCTTCCACAACTTCGACCAGGCACTCGCGACACTTTCCCTGCTTCTGACACGAGTTCTGGACTTGGATGCCTAATGCGTCGGCTAGTTCAAAGAGGGTCGAACCTGCAGGTGCCTCGACTTCTAGAGTGTTAATTCGTGCTGTAACCGCCAACCTGTCTCATCTCCTTACGGCGATGAGTATAGCAGCGGATCACGAAACTCGGTTTCCAGATTAGATGCGATCCGATGTTAGTCCGAATTCTCCGCTCTATGCATTGACCCGCTATTCTCCTCAGGCTGCATGGCGGAAGCTAAGTTCCCAGCTGGTCCTGAGGGAAATCGGCTCCGTAGTGACGGGCCTGGAAGGCCATCTTCCCCCCGTGGGACAGGCATCCCTGCCTGTCATGACGACCTGGAAGGTCATCTTCCTCCCGGGACTTCGAGTGGATCGCTGTGAAGCGTTAAGCGGAGCCGGGTTCTTTCAG
>JAUWTT010000160.1 GCA_030614585.1 Acidobacteriota bacterium | reverse complement strand
AGCTGGAAGTGCTGCTCCTCGCTTCTCAGAAAAGCAATCACTGACTTCTTCATGCGTCTTCGGTCAGCGGGGTGGACTTTGCCGAACCATTCCCTGGTATCTCTCTGGAGTTCTCCGGGAGAATAACCTAAAAGACTCTCCCATCTGGGTGAGAAGTAAATCGTGCCATCGTCGAGATTCCAGTCCCAAAGACCGTCGTCGGCTCCTTGTGCCGCCAACGAAAAGCGCTCTTCCCTTCGGCGAAGTTGAGTTTCGGAGCCGTGCTTATAGACAGCGATCTCGATGTGACTGTGCAGTTCACGATCTTCAAAGGGCTTGAGAATGTAACCGAACGGTTCAGTGAGCTTCGCACGCTGAATCGTTCTCTCATCGGAACTGGCGGTCAAGAAGATGACGGGGATCTGGTAGCTTTTCTTTATCTGCTCCGCAGCCTGGACTCCGTCTATGTTTCCCCTCAGCCCAATGTCCATGAGTACGAGATCCGGGCGATGTTCTCCCGCTTTCGATATGGCCTCATCCCCAGTGCCCACGGCACCCACGATCTCGTAGCCCATTGTCCTTAGTCTGCTTTGCAGGTCGAGGGAGACGATCGTCTCGTCCTCAACCACCATCACCCTGATCTTGCCCATGATCGTGGTTCCTTGCTTTGCGGATCGTTACCTATGGAGAAGCTGATATCAAACTCAGTTCCGTTGTTGTTGCGATACGTGAGAGTCCCCCCCAATTGCTGGACCAGCCCTTGTACCAGCTTCAGACCTAGAGACGGGGTGCTCGATATGTCGATTCCTTCCGGCATACCGATTCCGTCATCCTTAACGATAAGTCTGAGCGTGTTGCTGCTTTCCTGGTTCAACCTGAGAAGGATCGTTCCCTTCTCACCATCCGGGAATGCATATTT
This sequence comes from Acidobacteriota bacterium, assembly GCA_030614585.1. Classification (GTDB taxonomy): domain Bacteria; phylum Acidobacteriota; class UBA6911; order RPQK01; family JAPXNP01; genus JAUWTT01. The sequence goes on along the minus strand of JAUWTT010000160.1, from coordinate 7,274 downwards.
CAGCGAATTGGAGACCAGTTCGTTGATGATCAAGCCGCAAGGGATGGCCGCATCGATTCCGAGCGGGACAGGTTCCACCTTGAGATCCAGGCTGACCGCACCGGCTCCGCTGCCATAGGATCTCATCAGGTGGTTGGCCAGATTCTGAACATATCCGGTGAAATCGATATTAGCCAGATCTTGAGACTTATAGAGCCGCTCATGGACCAGTGCCATTGCCTTCACCCGGTCCTGGCTTTCTTTGAACACAGTCAGGGCCTCTTTGTTCTTGATTTGCTCTGACTGCAAACTCAAGAGGCTGCTGACAACCTGCAGGTTGTTCTTGACACGATGGTGGATTTCCTGGAGAAGTACCTCTTTCTCCGACAGAGACGTCTTGATTTGTCTCTCAACCCGTTTTTGCTCAGTGATGTCCTGGTACTGCCAGAGGTGGTAGAGTTCCTGGGTGTCAAAGTTGAGTGGTACGTAGTCGCGCTGCAGGATTCGATCCTCGAATTGGATCTCTTCTCCGCTGATGGGTTTTTCACTCTTTCTGATTTGCTCGATTCGTTCTCCAAAGGACTTCGACTTTGTAAACAGCAAGCGTGTGTCAGTTCCTAACAGAGATTCTTTTGGAACAGGGATCTCAAACATCTCGCAGAAGACCTGGTTCACATGGCGGAGTCCGTGCTGTTCGTCTTCAACGAGGACACCACTTCTGAGGTTGTCAATGAGTGTTGACAGGAGCGCGGTTGTGCTCTGGATCTTCGCTTCTGCTTCTTTCTGGGCAGAAATGTCCTCGGCGATTCCCACGATCTGAGAGACTTGTCCGAGTTCGTTCCTTACTGGAAAACCTCGATCGTGAATCCAGCGGGTCGTTCTGTCCGGCAAGACTATTCGGTAGACCTGATCGTAGTCAAGACTGTTTGACAGGGCTCGCTGGACCCGATCTCCATCTCTACTGTGGATTGCATCCAACCAGGCCTCGGGATGTTCCCTCAATTCAGCCCTGCTCTGCCTCCAGATCTGCTCATACGCCGGGCTGACATAGTTTCGCCGACGCCCGTCCGGGGATGAAGTCCAGAACACCGCGCGGATGTTCCCGGTGAGCCGCCTGAACTGTTCCTCTGTGTTTGCGCGGGCCAGAAGAGTTCCCAAACTTCTTCCCGCGGCCTTCAGCGCATCAATTTCACTGTCCTGCCATTCATCCTCTGCGAGGCTGCGATCTAATCCAAGGCATCCCCAGAGGCGCTGATCAACAAATACCGGGATGAAAAGACTGGACCTGATGCCGAGAGCTCTGAAGACGGCACTGTCCTTTTCGGACAGGCTGTCGGACCGGAGGTGGTGGACCGTTCCTTTGTTGAGGCCTGCATATTCTTTATTGAGGTGATGGATGAGAAGGACGTTAAGCATTCCGAGTTGATGCCGCCCCGCCCACAGGGCCGAGGAGGTCCATTCATGTGGCATTACCTCAAATGTTGAATCGTCTTCTGTGTGCCGGGTTTCCAGTAGATAGATACGACTGGCTTTACTGCTTTCGCCGAGTCGCCTGAGAACCTCGTTGAACCCGGTATCCCAATTCTCCGAGCCGACCAACTGCTCCGCTGCGTAGCTGACGGAACTCAGAACGGCGTTGCGATAAACCTCGCTATCCCGCACTAGCCGATGCTGGGTAACCACGCTTCCGACCAGCATCCCGTGCATGGTTGATGCGAGAACCAGGCTCTGGAGTTGAGCTGCCTCTGAAAAGTCATAACCGAAGTGTCCGTGAAGCACGATTGCCCCGCAGACCAGGCCGAAGATAAAACGAGAAACTCCATCTAAACCTGCTGCTAGGGCTACCCAAACCAATGGCAGTGACAGGCAAGACAACCGCCAGGCCTGATCCGTAGTTGGAATCGCAAACACAACCCAAAGGACACCGCCCACTACTATGAACTGGAAGACGATTGGGGCTATTTTTTCTCTGCTCGGAAGGTGACTTGTGTGCTTGAGGATCGACACTCTTGCCCGCCCAAGGTCCTTCAGGGCATTCTCGAGGAAAGGGATCACCTGAAGGATCATGAGGGGAGTGACAGCGAGTATTCCGATTGCTGTACCCATTGAGCCAACCAAAAATGCGTCCGTGACATCTTTCAATCCGATAAGGCCCGCGGCCAGGAGATTCACGATGACTACGAATGTGGCACACACTGCTGTAGCGAGACTCCCCAGAAGCAGAGGTCCAAACGCGGTGCTGCAGGCCAGGGAGAGCCTCTTGCCCCCCATGGCTTTTCTTACGATAGTTGCTCCGGCCACGTAAACCAGTGCGACACTGACAGCCAGCAGAAGAAGTCGGGGAAATCCGATCTCGAGGGGACGGAACCAGAAGTCGGAAATCAAATGGGCGATCACAACTACCGGCAGGTAACGTGGCCCGTAGGCCAAGAGCAATGTGAACGTCAATCCGGCAGGGAGGTACCAGGCAGCAAGGTTGGGATAGAATTCAAAGCCGGAGGTAACTCGTTCAGCCGCGAGGAAGAGTGCAACGTAAATCAGACTGAGGATGAAGCTCCTCAGGATCTCTCGATCCGGCTGGGCATTCTGAGCTATTTTGGCGACTCGAGCGTAAAGCCCTCGCCAGTTCATTGTCATAAAACGACCTCTCACTCTGTGTGGCAGAGCCCTTGGCAATCCCACACTTCCTCAATGCTCCGAGCATTCTCCCTCGGGTCCGGCGCTGAAGAAGGTGATTGAACTCACCCAAGTGTTAAAGAAGCGGGGATTTAGCAGAATCCCTTTGTTTCCTGGACAAGACGCACAGAGGCAATGAGGGATGGGTTGGCTGTGAGAGTGTTGGACCACATTAGCCCGGATAATTCAGACCACACGGGACACCAAGGGCACCAGGGAAACAAGGCGGTTGTCCTGAGGGGGGCTGATTGAGTTGAACCCCTTGATTCTCGGAGGTTCGAGCATCCTTGTGGTGGATTAATGAGCCTTCCCGGCTAACCCATCTCGTTCCAGCTTTTCAAACCCAGGTCCCGACCCGACCTTTCAGTCGGTAGGGTTACTAGAAACTCGCTCCCTTTGCGGTGCTTGTAAGCCCAGTCTCCATCCAACTGGCTCAACAAGCCTCGAATGAGCTTGAATCCAACTGAGGTGGACTCGAGGGGATCGATTGTCTCTGGCAGGCCTATGCCGCTGTCACGCACTGTCAGCTTAAGGTGAGCGTCCCCATTCTTATGGAGTCGGACTAGAATGCTGCCCTTCGATTGGTCGGGGAATGCATGCCTCAATGAGTTTGAAACCAGCTCGTTGAGAATCAACCCGCAGGGAATAGCCGACTCAACATCCAATTCAATCGGTTCGAGTTCCAATCGCAGACGAATATCTCTGTCAGGGATTCTGAAGGTCTGGACAAGGTGGCTGGTGACATCGCGGACGTACTCAGGAAGATTTATGGCTGCCACATTCTGACTCTTCTCCAGTTTCTCGTGCACAAGAGCCATGGCTCTAACTCGGTTCTGGCTTTCCCTGAAACTCTGCTGTGCCGGTTCATCATCTTTGTCGAGTTGCTCCAATTCCATGTCCAGCAGACTGTTAACGACTTGAAGATTCGTTTTGACGCGATGGTGAATGATCTGGAGGAGGGCTTCCTTGTCAACGGATTCGGTCTTTCCTGAAGCCGGAGAATCCTCAACGTATTGCCAGACATGAAAGAACTCAGTATCGGCTGACTGTAATGGAGCATAGTGGCGACGGAGCTTCCGTCCGTCTATCTGGAGCTCTTCGTCCAGCACAGGCTCCTCTTCTTTCTTGATGGCTTCAACTCGATCTGTGAAGGCTGTTGACTTTGGCAGGACCAGCCGCGAGTCGGCACCAAGTAGAGACTCCTTTGGTATCCCGACATCCAGCATTTGACACAGCGCTTCGTTTGCGTAGCGAACGTTGGACGATCTGTCTTCCACCAGGATGCCGGACTTGATTTTGTCAAGCATGCCTGTGACAAGGGTCTCTGAGCCTTCGAGTTTTGCCTCCAGATCTTTCTGGAGCGTAATATCCTCGGCAATTCCAATTAAGTGCGTTAGCGTGCCCGATTCATTCGTTACCGGGAACCCCTTGTCTCGGATCCAGCGTTCGGTCTGGTCCTTGTGAACTACTCTATAGAGCAGATCGAATTCTTCTTCACTATCCAGGGCTGACTCGAGCTTTTTGACATCTTCTTGATGCACGAACTCAAGCCACGATTCCGGTTTCTCGCTGAGCTTCTTCGTGCTCTGGCCCCATATCTCCTCGTGGGCTGGACTAACATAGGTCCGACGCCGGCCATTCGCAGAAGCTCTCCAGAAGACGGCACGAAAAGTGCCGGCCAGTTCTCTGAATTGACTTCCGCTCTTCGCCTTGGCAAGAAGTGCGCCGAGACTACGTGCTGCTTCTTTAAAGGCGAGTATTTCATGCTCTTGCCAGTCATCCTCATCCTGACTTCGCTCCAGTCCCAGGCATCCCCAGAGCTGAGTTTCGATCAAAATAGGAACGATGAGAGCAGAGCGAATTCCCATCGCACTCAAGAGTACCTGATCTTCACTGGACAGGTGCCTGACTTGGAGATGGTAGATCTCTCCTTCTTCAAACTTGCTCAGACGACGGTTCAAATGGTGCGTGATCAAAGTATTGAGCATCCCGTGTCGATGACCTCGGGTCTTCATCTTCTTTGATGTCCATTCCTTTGATAACGATTCCAGAGCAGTCTCGTTTTCGAGATCGCATGTTTCAAGAAGGTAGACTCGGCATGCTCGGCTCGACTCTCCAAGCTTCTGCAGGATCTGAATCACACCCCTTTCGCCTCCATCGGCTGCGATAAGGTACTCGGCTGCTGAACTGACTATGTGGAGGATGGCATTTCGGTGCGAATCTTGCTCTTGTCCCTGCTGCTTTCGACTGACAACCGCGCCGACTAGCATACCGTTGAGAGCGGCAACGAGGAAAAGGCTTTGCAGTTCAGCTGTCGCTTCCGCTGTGTAGCCGTAATACAGCTGTAGAATGACCGCACCTGTGGTCAGTCCGAACATTACCCTGGCCATGCCGTCGATTCCTCTTGCCAGAGCAATCCAAACCAGAGGAAGCGATATGCAGCAGAGCTTCAGAAAAGGTTCCGATTCGGGAAGTGCGAATATACAGATGAGAATGCCAACCGTTGGGACCGCATAAACGAGTGCTGGACCCAGGTTTTCGGTGGTAAAGAGACTTCGGATAGGGTTCGCTGACGTCAGCCTGCCGGCGCGGCTGAACTCCTTTTGCCAGTACTCAATCGCTGGATATCCGACCAGAAGAAAGAAAGGTGCCACGCAGAGAATTCCGGTTGCATTGCCCATCGCCGCTACGAGCAGCACCTCGAAAAACTCACTCCAGGGGATAAGGCCGGCTGCTGAAAGGTTCAGGACGCTGACTGCAGCTGCAGCTACAGAGGTCAAGAGTGTCCCGAGAATCAAAAGAACGCTATGTTGCCGGCAAGCTACGTCCACCCTGTCTCGTCCAATCATGTAGCGCAGGCCTACTACGGAGGCGGTGTAGACTGCGGTTACTGAGACTGCGTAGATGATGATTCGAGTTGGGGTGATGGGTAAGGCATGCAGCCAGAGGCCTGAGATCAGAAGCCCGGCGACCACAAGAGGTGAATACTGGGGTCCGAAGGCTAGTAGTATCGCAAAGGTGAGCCCAGCTCCCAGATACCATGCAGGTAAGTTGGGGTATGCTTCGAATACCAACCCGAGGGCCTCCATTCCCACAAACAGCACGAGGTAACATCCGGCGATAGCAGCTACGGTCAACGCCTCTTTCTTGAGGCGAATTCGTTCCGCTGGGTTCCTGAGAAGCAGCTTGTATGTCGCTAGGTTTGACATCTTTCGAGGACTCCGTCATTTGGGCTTCATTAAGAAGTCACAGACCCGCATTTAAGCCTGGAGCGAAGGCTGTGCCTCTGCACAATCCGATATTGTTTCTCAGAAAGGGTGATTGGTAAGTGACCGTACTCACGTTATAGGGCTTGTTGAAGAGCAGAACTCAGGCTATCGGTGAGGCTGGAAGTTGGTGAGGGTTAGTCAATACTGATATCGACCATGAGGTCCGACGCTATTCCTTCGAGGTGCCTCTGAAGATCGTGTATCTGAATCTCAGCCGGCAAATACAGCTTGGCGCGGGCCTGGAAAATCGCCGTTCCCGACATCGGCGCACTGATACATGAGGTCTCGAGTTCTTCCATGTTGATCCCGAGGTCGGCAACGGCCTCCGATATGCGGCTGACGATCCCGGGCTGGTCGTTTCCGACTACTTCGAAACTGACTTCCCGGCGGCCAGCATCTAGATCCAACTCAGGACCAGACTTAGCGATAATGGAGATCCCCTCAGAACTCAGTCCTTCGAGAGCCGCGGTCAGGGCTTCAACTCTTTCACGGGGAACAAGGACATGAACGATGCCGCCAAAGTAGCCGGATCTGCTCGAAAGGTGACTCTCCATCCAGTTCGCTTGATGAGATGCAACAATGCCCGAAACTTGTTCGACGACACCGGGACGATCTTCTGTCAGCAGGGAGAAGACGAGCGATCTGTTGAGGCTCATACTGCAGGAAATCCTTGTTGGTTCTGAGTTTGTAGTGGAAGGCTATAGCTTAACATGGTCATCAAGAGAAACGTAAAACCGACGGGAGGTTCCTCGACGCTGCCGGCTTTACCACCAAGTCACTAAGGACACCAAGTGTTGGTTATGGATCCCTTAGGGGAACCTTCAAGGGTTGACTGTTGATTGATCTGTGGGGTCTGTTTAAGGTCAACCGTTGATTCTTAGTGCCTTGGTGGTGAGTCCATGAATCTACTCGGTCAGTTTGATCAGGAGGTCTCGACCGCCTTGCCGTTATGAAGTAATGAGAATGTTATGTGCACCGGCTCACTGACGCTGTTGCACATGGGTGAATGAGACGAGGCGAATCTCATGAAATCCTCAAGATCTTCGACGTTTCCACCTGCCTTTGCATGCACGGTTGCCCTGATCGCCTGATACGCGGGCGTAACATTGTCATCCAGATCCGTGAAACCTTGAAGATCCATGTCACCTTCGAAGTCAACTGAGAAACAATCGAAGGGAAGTCCGCGAGCCGCTGCGTGGTAGGAACCGGTCACTGAAACACAGTTGCCCATGGCGTGCAGCAAGGATTCTGAAGGCGATACGCCGGCATCTGAGCCAAGCAATTGAGGGGGCTCATCCCCGATGTAACCCATTGGATTTTCGTCGCGGTGTTCGACGAGCAGATCTCCTT
>JAUWTT010000296.1 GCA_030614585.1 Acidobacteriota bacterium | reverse complement strand
CTGGCTCAGCCCAGTCGAACTAGCTTCGTCTTCGGGATTTCCAGCACAGGAGTTAGCTCAAATAAGCAGATTAGTCACACAGAATCACTCTGAGTTTGAGGAGCATTGGCATGAGTTCTTCCGCGGTGGAAGTAAGACCATTAGCCCGGGATATTGAGTTTCGAGATGATGAATTGAGAGTGTCACTCTCAGATGGGAGAAGAGTTTGTGTCCCACTGGTCTGGTTTCCACGTCTCTTGGAAGCTTCGTCCGAACAAAGGGAGAACTGGGAGTTACTGGGCGACGGAGAAGGTATTCGATGGCCAGAGATCGATGAGGATCTCAGCGTCGCCGGATTCCTGGCAGGAGCGCGGGCTCGACGTTGAGAATGCTGCTTTGAATCATTGCTTGCAGTATAGAATCCATTTTCTGTTTTGCCAGACAATGATGCCAAGGGATGAGCATGAGAAGATTGAGGTGAGAGCCCCGACCTTTGAGTTTCCATCACCAAGACACCTGTAAGAGATCCAGGGGAGGGACTTAACTTCTTTCCACCAAGAATTCAACTGACTTGACTTGACCGTATTGTAGTATTACCGTAATACAGTAATACCGATGATCTTAACAAGACTGACAGAAAAGCATCAGACAACAATCCCCTTAGCGGTTCGCAAGCTCTTGGGGTTGACTAAAGGTGATTCGGTGGTCTTTGAAATAGAAGACGATAACCGAGTGACCTTGAGGAAGGCCTCACAACTCGACTTCGAGTACCTGAAAGCAGTGCAAGAAACGCTGTGTGAATGGACTTCTGAGAATGATGAAGAAGCTTATAAGACCTTATGATCGGTTTGACATCGTTGCAGTGCCTTTCCCATTTACCGATCGAGACCAAGTGAAACGAAGGCCCGCACTGGTCATATCAAAGGCGAAGCGTTTCAACGGAAGAATTGGCCATTGCGTGATGGCGATGATTACGAGCTCGAAGAATGCACCCTGGCCGTTGGATATTGAGATTAATGATCTTCAGAGGGCAGGTCTGCCGGCAAAATCGGTAGTCCGAATGAAGTTGTTCACTCTCGATCAACGCCTTGTTCTAAAACGGCTTGGTCACCTTTCTGACGATGACTCGACTGACGCACTTCTCTCCCTTCGAAAGCTCTTAGACCTCTAATCGGGACTTTCGTCGCGAACGCTACCGGAATTGGTTTCGCTGTCGTCATGGACCTTGTTTCGAGTCCGTTCCTTGCACGGTGGATCGGAACCGACTCTGACGACCAGCGCAAGACTGCCACCTAACAACGCGATTTCAGTCTGCTGAAAACAGCCTGTCCCTGCTCTCCGTCTAGTGGGAGTTGGCTTGGCCAATCATGGGGGCTCGGTTGTTACTCGTTCAGATACTTGGCGAGCACGTCTTCAGAGAAGTTCATCCGCCTCTGCAAATCCTGGAAGCGGGGTTCGTCGCGGAGTCGTCGTGTTTTGCGCCCAAGCCGAAATCCATCACCTTGGCGTGGCCCCGAGGGGTGAGCATGATGTTGGCCGGCTTGAGAAGAAAGGGAAGAACGGGACAGGTTCGTTTTCGCCGTTATAGTGTTATGTGGAGTTCCACACATGATCTATAATTACACCGATTGTGGGCGGACGTTGCTGAATCTGGCGGTGAGCAATGATGGAGAACACTTTCGCATGATCCATGTTTTGGAAGATCAGCGGGGTGGATCCTCGTATCCGGCCAGGTTACTTCTTTTGTGGGTTGCCGGCAAGAACTGACTCGAGCGTTATTTGCCATGTATTCGTACAAAAGCATCGCACTTACACTACTCTCTGGGTGGGCTCTGTTCATGACACAAGGTATCGTTGCTGCGGGCGGAACTGAGAAGATAAAACAGGGTCAGCTTCGACTCCATGTCGTTTTCAATAATGTATCCTATAAGGCAGCTTTGGATACCGGCTGGGGCTTTTCCTGTCTGATTGAGGGTCCAGAAAAGACCATTCTCTTTGATACGGGCGGCAATGGCGATATTTTGCTTTCGAATATGCAGAGCCTTGGCCTGGATCCAGAAACCATAGATGCGATAGTGCTTTCCCATATCCACGGGGACCACACGGGGGGCCTCGACGCCTTTCTGGCGAGCAATCCTGATGTCACTGTGTATATGCCCGAGTCATTCCCAGCATCATTTCAGCGAGGAGCAAAACGCCTCGGGGCGGCGACTGAAACCGTAGCAGGGCCACGGCAGCTCATGGATAATGTCTATTCAACGGGAGAGATGGGCTGGGCCATCAAGGAGCAAGCCTTGATTGAGGACACACGGGAAGGGCTTATTGTGATCACGGGCTGCGCGCATCCCAACGTAGCCGATATGGCCGAGCGGGCTCAAACGTATCTTGGCAAGAACATCTATCTGCTGATGGGAGGGTTTCACCTGAGTGGAAGAAGTGATACCGAGATACGTGCAATTCTCCAACGTCTGAAAGCGCTGGGCGTAAACAAGGTCGCTCCAAGCCATTGCACCGGTGAAAATGCGATCCGTATGTTTCGCGATGAATGGGCGGATGATTTCATTGAGGGCGGCTTAGGCGCCGTCATCGAAGTGCCCCGGTAAGTGGCGGCAAAACGACATTATCGGCGGCATGCGCCTACCGAAGTCAATTGCATACGAAAAGAGAGCGCAGGGCCAACAAAAATCCCTGGCTTTCAAGCTAGGACGTTCCTCTGAAGTGAGACCTACTTCAGAACCGCGTGCCGCGATAAGGGATAGCATCCAGGTACACATCTGGATCTACCGTGCCATTGGCGTAGTTATCGTGCCAGTCATTCGGAACAGGAAGTTCTTCGTATAGTCGCACCCGGTCTGCTTCAAGCAACCACCTTGGCCGGCCCATGAAATCCGCGGCGCAATATACTTTCTTGCCCACTGCTGCGGATAGTCGATCCAGCCAAACGGCGCCTTCCTCACTACGCATCAAGTGATGGTCAAGGATAACTTCATCGATGCTTTGCACCAGGCGCAACGCATTGCTCCAGGCACGTACGCGCCCTGTCTTGCCGAGACGATCGAGATAGAGGGGCGGCCCGGCGGCAAGTACGATGTCCGGCTGGAGGTCGATCACCCTATCGACGGTCGGATCATCGAGTAGCTGGATGTCGGAGGCATGTACAAATACCTGGTCAGCCATCTCAATCCGCGTCATCATTAAAGTACCCATCTTGCTGTTCGGCTCTCCATGGGGCACGGCCCGGGAAAACGACAAGGGCCCCTCCGAACGCCCTTCAGCAACCTGCAGGTTTGCCCCCATCAGTTCCGCCAGATCCCGAAAGCGTTTGCTCATGTCGGCAGATTGGTCGTCGTTGGACTTGCTCCAACAATGTAGTTCGCGAAAGCAGGATGGCAGTTGCCGAATAGAAAGCTGATAGGGATTCGCATCCACGAGTGGCACATGATCACCGTGGAAATGGCTAAACACCACATCGGTAGCGTCATGCAACACCCGCAAGATCTTCTCGCGCACCCTGCACCCCACGGCTATCTGCAGCGGATGGGGCAGCAGACCCTTCCGCACGTAACCCAATGACACGCCCGGATCGATGACAATGCGCCGACGCGGCACTGTTACCAGGCAACAAAGGCTGCGCACCCCCAGGGATTCCGCACCGATGATCTCAAGACTCATGGCCTGTGATCCCGTAATCAATGCGAACTAGCTGAAGACCCGTTTCGTGGCTTCGCCAGCAAATCGAACTCAGAATACCGTGACTTAGATACTACAAGGAGCGAGACTTACTCCACAATCAAGGGGAAGGCGAGAATTACAGAAATGACGATGAAGAGACGAAACCTTGTCGTAATTGTCTCGACCACCGGACAGTCTCCTGGTTTACGCTGTCCACTAGATCTTCGATGACTGAAATCGAGTTCCCTAAGGGTTTATTTGCCGTGTCGATGGGGGCGATTAGTGGGAAGAGGTGTTTCACGTCAGCTCAGATGGGACACCCCGGCCTGGGAGCTTCAGGACTATCCAAGAACCGCAATGAGACCTAGAATTGTCACAGCAGAAGAGGCTGTTCAGTCAATCAAGGCCGGGAGTCCTATCTGTATCGGCGGTGTGCGAGATGGCCACGCTGTCGCAGACCGAGTGTTAGTAGAAACGGGAGACTCGTTCCAGCAAACGGGGAAACCATGAGAATCCATCTTGTTGGGAATCGGTTCCGAACTGTAACTGAAAAAAATGGGGATGCGTTATGAAAAAGAGCGAAGAGAGTAGTGTTTCACGCCGCGATTTCCTTGTGACTGGTGTGACGGCGACAGCCACCCTATCAGGATTTCCATTCGTCCATGCCGCTCCGGCGCAGGACACGAAGCCGATTAAGATCGGATTAGTAGGGTGCGGCGGCAGAGGAACGGGCGCTGCTGCCGACGCGATGCACGCTGACCCAAACGTCCGATTGGTGGCTATGGCTGATCCGTTTCAGGACCGAATCGACCGCAGTCTCAAAACCTTGAAAGACCCCGACAGTAGTGGAATCGACTCCGAGAGGATCGAAGTGACAAATGAGACATGTTTCGCGGGGATGGACGGATACGAAAAGGTTCTGGCAATGGATATTGACTATGTCTGCCTCGTTTCTCCTCCCGGGTTTAGGCCCATGCACTTTGAGGCTGCCGTCAATGCCGGGAAACACATTTTTGCCGAGAAACCATTGGGAACCGACCCGGTCGGAGTCAGGAGAATCAGAACGGCTGCGCAGAAAGCAAAAGACACAGGGCTTTCAGTGGTAGTTGGTCTAAATGCACGACATTCCCTCTACAGCGCAGAGCTTGTCAAAAGGGTTCACGACGGAGCTATCGGTAAGGTCTTCGGCGGCCGGTCTTATCGGATGCATGGGGGGCTTTGGCACAGGGGCTCAGATCCTTCCTGGACACCCATGGAGTATCAATGCCGAAACTGGTACTACTTCTGCTGGCTCTCCGGAGACCAAATAACCGAAATGGCCGTTCATTCAATGGATTTCGTCAACTGGGTGATGAACAGCACTCCTCTGAGTGCACTGGGAAGCGGAGGCCGCACAGTTCGGACCGATCCCAAGTATGGGAATATCTGGGATCACATGTCGATTGACTATGAGTATCCCGATGATGTCCATGTGATCCTGATGGTACGTCAGTGGGACCGCTGTACTGACGCCATGGGGAACTTCTTCGCCGGCTGTGACGGAACTCTTGGCAGGCAGGGAATAGCCGGAAAGAACCCCTACAGCATACCCAGATCCGAGCGAACCGAAATGCCCTCCGGCCGGTACGAGCACTGGAAATTGATCGACAGCATAAAGAACGAGAAAGCAGTAAATAACGCTCTAGATTTTGCCGCTGATTCCACGTTGACGACGATACTGGGGCGGGAGGCGGCGTATTCCGGGCAAAGGATCACTTGGGACAAAATACTGGCTTCCGACCTGGATCTAGCGCCGCAAGGTGGAATCAGATTCGGGCCGGCTCCAGAAAGGCCACCTGCAGTACCCGGCCAACCGAGAGTATAGCGGACCCGTTTTCAGCGAACCCGCAACTTTACTCTCGTATCCTGAAGCCGCGAAGTCGAGTCACTAGTGTTCTGTCCCGGAAATTGATTCACAAAGTCTGCTGAGTTTATCAAAGATTGAGTCTGCAGTTGCGGTCCAG
>JAUWTT010000346.1 GCA_030614585.1 Acidobacteriota bacterium | reverse complement strand
TCCCGCACCAGTGGCATATGAAACGGGTCGGACACGGCTATCAGCACGGCGTCCATGTCGGCACGGGCGAGGAACTCCTTGTGATTGGTGTACAGGCTGTCGATGCCGGATCTTCGCCAAACCGCCTCTAGCAGGTCTTCGGCGGCGTCGCACAAGGCTGTCAGCTGAACGCCCCGTGCCCTGTCAAAAGCGGGAAGATGAGCGAATTGTGAGATTGGCCCGCAACCTAGTAACCCGATCTTTAAGACGTGATTTTTCAAATTTAATCCTCAAAATGTGATAACCCACAAGCAAAACAACGATCGTCACAATATTATCCCCCGAAGCCAGGGAAAAAGGTATGCCATTGTATGCCTTGTTTGTATAATATTGTGCTAAAAAGAATAGGACAGAAACGTGAGAATTCAATGATATCGCAACTTCATTTCCGTCTTTTAACCTATGAAACCAAGCGAATTGATCAAACCTGGGGAACATTGGAACATTGTGATCCGTACTGGCGCCTCTATGTAAATCAGCACTCGGGAGCATACCTGGAGATATTTGACGGCCAATATTTCATTGAACCGAATCGGATTCATTTGATACCAGCCTGGGTGCGCCTACGATGTCAAAATACCAAACCGCTTAACCATTTTTACGTACATTTCGATTTGATCGGCCTTACTGGTCAGGTCGTGCGCAACATTTTCACGCGACCCCGATGTTTGTCCAGACAGGTTCGTTACGAGCAAGTGGCCAAACCGCTGATAGATGCCGCTCATTCACCTGACGCCCCAGGCTTGGCTGTGACAATGTCTGTCAAGTCAATTGTCATACAGGCGATGCGAGACCTGTTTTACGAATTGCCGCAAGAACAAGTGGAAGCTCTTGATCAACTTGCCACAGGCGATCATCAGTTTGATGCTCTAATACAGTACATAGACCGCCACCTTTCCGACCGTCTGGACAACCAGCGACTGGCCGAAGTGTCAAATATGAGCAAGAGTCATTTTATTCGTCGTTTCCACAAGGCGATTGGACAAACGCCTGCCATGTATGTTCTGGAAAGACGCATTGCCAGAACGGCAGAACGGCTTAGTTTTACCAATGACAGTATCGAAAGAATAAGCGAGGAAACAGGTTTTTCAAATCGATTCTACTTCACAAAAGTTTTCAAGAAGATTATGGGCATCCCCCCCGCAAAATACAGGAAGGCTGTAAGGTGACTGGTAGTTCCTTCAACTGTTGTTGGGCTACGAAGGTGCCTATCAGCTTCCCAGGTTCGAGAACACGACGACGAGGTGTATCCTGCTGACTGGAGTTAGCCAGACGCCTTTTGCCGAAGACGTGGTAATTCAGGATAGAATAGGCGAGGTCCGGTAAGGGCGGCATTTGTATGAATAGGAAGGTTCTACTTAGCTTCGTGCTCCTGGGAGGGGCCATCACGGCGGTGGTCGCCTGGTTGGTTCTTGGCAGCGGTCCCGGATCGCTTCACCCTCAGGATTCGAGTGAACTTACTGAATCTGCTGGTTTCACCGGTTCGGAAGGTTGCCGGGATTGTCATGAACGCTTTTATAGCCTATGGGCTCCTTCTCATCACGGTTTGGCCATGCAGGAGTTTTCGCCCGAATTCGCCCGCACCGAGATCACTCCCCAACTGAGTGAGGTCCTGATAGGGGACTCGCGTTATGTGGCCGAAATCCAAGAGGGTGAGGGCTGGGTGGTTGAGACTGGACCGGCAAGTGAAGAACGCTACCGAATCGATTTTGCCCTGGGCGGGAAGAACGTCTATTACTTCCTGACACCGATGGAGCGCGGGCGCCTTCAGGTTCTACCTCTGGCCTACGATGTACGCAAGCAGGAGTGGTACGACACCACCGCGAGCATGGTCAGGCACTTCTTTGGTGAAGAAGATACGGCTTTGGATTGGAGAGAACAGCCACTCACATTCAATACCTCCTGCTATAGCTGCCACGTAAGCCAACTCTCCACGAACTATGATTTAAAGTCGGATAGCTATGACACCACGTGGGCCGAGCCAGGGATTAACTGTGAAACCTGCCATGGCCCCGGTGGAGAGCATGCCCGTGTCTGCAGAGAGGCACCGGAAGGAACAGTGCCGGACGACCTCAAGATCATTCAAACTTCAGTCTTTACCGCAGAACAGATGAATGATCTGTGCGCGACGTGTCATGCCAAGATGTCCCCTCTTACGAACACCTTTATGCCGGGTGACAGATTCTTCGATCACTTTTACGTGCATACCTTTGAACATCGTGACTATTACCCAGACGGGCGTGATCTGGGAGAGAATTTCACTCACACACTTTGGTTGATGAGTCCCTGCGCTGTGTCTGGAGAACTTGACTGTAATTACTGTCACACTTCCAGCGGTCGTAATCGACACACTGGAGAGGAAGCGGACAACGCTTGCAGACCCTGTCACGACCAGTATGTGAATGACCCGGCGGCGCACTCATTTCACTTGGCAGAAAGTCCTGGGAGCCGGTGCGTTGGGTGTCACATGCCGAGTACGTTTTTTGCCAAGATGGAGAGGCACGATCATTCCATGTTGCCTCCGACACCGGCTGCTTCAATCGCATTTGAGTCGCCAAACGCCTGTAACATCTGCCATGAGGATCAGACTGCCGAGTGGGCAGATAAATGGGTAAGAAAATGGTATCCCACTGACTACCAGGCGAAGGTTCTTCACCGGGCGACTCTGGTTGACGCTGCTCGGAAAGGAGACTGGTCGAGATTACCTGAAATGCTTGCGTACATCTCGAGTGGCGATCGTGATCAAGTGTTCGCGGCGTCGTTGATTCGGTTGTTACAGGCTTGCCCGGATCCGAAGAAAATCCCGGTTTTGCTGGAATCCCTGAAGGATGATTCCCCACTGGTACGCTCCTCTGCCGCAGGTGGCCTGCAGTATCGACCGGAGCCGGAGGTGCAGAAGGGCTTGCAAGGGGCTCTCAGGGACGATTACCGGGGCGTCCGGATCGAAGCGGCACGCTCCTTGGCGAATTACCCGAGGGAACGGCTCAATACTGAGGACAGGCAGGCTCTGGCCAGGGCGAGCGGGGAACTGGAAGCCTCTCTTCAAGCCAGGCCGGATGACTGGGTTTCCCATTACAATTTAGGGAATTATTACGTTGAAAGAGGCCAACCGAGGGACGCACTCGAGGAATTTGGAACCGCTATCGCCCTGAATCCGAGTCGGCTGATGCCTCTGGTTAACGCTTCCATGATCCATGCTCGCATGGGAGACAATGTGGAAGCTGAAAGAAAACTCCGCAGGGCACTGGAAATCGAACCGACGAACCCGCAGGCGAACTTCAATCTGGGTCTGCTTCTAGCTGAAAAGGACGACAGGAATGAAGCAGAACGTTGTCTTAGAGCAGCACTCGAGTCCAATCCCAATTTTGCTGAAGCGACCTTTAATCTTGGGGTGTTGGTTGCTCAGGATCGACTTGACGAAGCCGTTCAACTCACTGGACGAGCCTCCACTCTTCGTCCTGATGCTGCCCGATACGGCTATACGTACGCCTTCTATCTAAGTGAGAGAGGGAATCTAACTGAATCTGCTTCGGTGCTCCATCGGCTAGTCGAAGAGCAGCCCGATTATTCTCTTTCCTACGCCCTGCTCGGCTCCAGATACGAGCGCCTGGGTCAGAAGGACAGAGCCAGGGACGTTTACAGACGAGCTCTCTCTACCGATTTTCTGTCTCCGAGGGAGCGCTACGAATTCCAAGCGAGGCTCGGAGAATTGGGGGCTGGGAGCTAGGGGCTGGGGGCTTTTACCACCAAGACACCGAGGGCATCAAAGGGATGCGGTGGTTGTAGCGGAAAACCGATGATTCTTGGTGTTCTTGGTGGTGAATCCGATAACGGATCACTGATTACCGGTAACCGTTCACTACTTACTTCTTACTACCCCGATTACCGATAACCCTCCTTCGCTGAAGCTATGGAGGGCAGGCCGATTACCGATAACGTGGCAAATCCTTTTCGAGCTGTCTGAAAATCCGCAGCGCTTTGTCGAGCTCCGGCCGGCCGGCGTCGGGAGACGTGAGGCCTGGAAAACCAAACAGCTCAACGTAGCGTTCCGGTGTATCCACGTTGATGAGGATCCCCGGATCATCGACGTCCACGCAGAGTACCGAAGACCGGTTATTTCTCACCACAAAGCGTGCCCCTTCGGAAAGCGGCGCGTCGCTGAGGTCCGCATAGAACTTGCAGGGGAACAGTACCGGATGACCCTTCTTGCCCAGGTACCGCGGGAGGATTATGCAGTCCCGATTCTGGAGGTGTTCGGAAGCCAGGCTTTCAAGGGTTCCTACAGAGACCGTCGGGTGGTCAACAGGATGGATAATGAACGCCGACGAGTGGTAGACATGGGGCAGAGAGATCTTCACGCTGGAGAGTGGTCCCTGTTCGGGGGAAGGATTGTGAAGGCTCCGGAAGGAACCTGCATCAATTCGCCGTCTGATTAGAGAGTGGTCACTTCCAAGGACCACCAGCGGATCTAGACCTGCCCTTCTATGGCGACTTAGAATCGTGCCCAGAAACGTGCCGTGTCCCAAAGGCAAGAGAGCTTTTGGAAAACCCATTCGTGTCGAGTCTCCCGCGGCAAGAACTACAGAGCATACTTCTATTCTGTTCACCGGACCTCCCGACTTGTTCTTGTATAATAGGTGAGGAAGTTTTCCAAGTGAATAATCTCGCTGGTCGATTTGTAGGTCGATCAAGCTACGGATAATTAGGCACATGGCAATACAAGTTACTGAGAGTGCAGCGAATAAGATCAAAGATGGTTTGATAAAGGAAGGTTACCCGGATGGGGGTCTCAGGCTCGGCGTCAAAGGGGGGGGATGTTCGGGCTTGAACTACGTGATTCGTTTTGAAGAAGGTCAGAAACCTGGAGACAAGGTGTTTGAACATTACGGAGCCAGGATTTTTGTTGACTTTAAAAGCCTGCTCTACCTGAAAGGGACGACTCTGGACTGGCAGGGAAGTTTCATGAAGGAGGGTTTCACGTTTCTTAATCCGAATGCTCAGAACACCTGTAGCTGTGGAATCTCGTTCTCGGTCTAGGGCCGACTATTCATCGGTTTGACTCAATGACGGTTGTAGCCTGCATATCTGATCTTTTCTTCCAGTCGAAGGTCGTGGAGACCGCCAGACACCTTCAAGTGGATCT
>JAUWTT010000510.1 GCA_030614585.1 Acidobacteriota bacterium | reverse complement strand
CATCCCTATCCCACACAGGCCGAGGCGATCAGGAAGACAGCTGATTCCTTCAACCGAACCAGACTCACCCCGTTTGTGAAGAAGATTTTTGCGAAATGGCTTGCCTGGACGCGGTAGCGAATAACTCCGCAAATGTGGAGGGGAGATCATCTAATGGAGCAGACCTACCTTCAAACAGCGAAAGATGTTTACCGGGACTCGGGAAGCAGTTGACGTCTGAGTTTCTCCCGTCCATACCAGATCCGTGATTTGACTGTTCCTTCGGACAGCTTAAGGCGGTTGGCGATTTCGGAAATTGTGAAGCCCGCCAGCATGTGAAGAGTGACGACCTGTTGATGCTTCGGGCTCAACCTTCCTAGAGCATTCCTGACCCGATTCCGGACCTCAGCCTGATAGGCTTGGTGAAGGGGACTGGGCCTGGCTTGATCCTCCAGCTCATTTTCTCGCAAATCCTCAACGCTATTCACGACATTTTTCTTTTCCCTGCGGATCATTTCCAGGCAGACGTTGACGGTGATTCGGTTAATCCAAGTCCAGAGCCGAGAATCGCCCCGAAAATGACTGCGCGTCAAGAAGATCCTCAAAACGGTTTCCTGCAGGGCATCCCTCGCCGACTCTTCTTCCTTGAGAATCCGCCTGCAGGCACCCAGAATTCTGCGTCCGAAATGTTGATATAGTTCCTCAAAGGCCTCTTCCTCTCGCGCCTTCAACCGCACCGCGAGACCTGCTTCAGAACGTGAAACATCCGCTGCGTATGTACCCATATTCAAACTCCTGCAGAATCGGAAGAAAGGATTGTGGCATTTGGCGAAATCGCTCTTGGGACCGATCCGTCGAGCGCGAAGATCCGTGGATCTCATTGCAAAGCGAAATCTTTTTCCACCTGACTACCCAGTGAGTGCCGGAGGCGTGTGAATTCTTACAGCTCAAGATCTATAAGGTCCGAAATGGTACTGAATCGGGTTGATAGAGAGCGAGCCACAACTGCAGTTCTCAAATGAACGACGAGCGGTTTCCCAGGTTCGTTGGGTGGGCTACCGGGTTTAGTCCACCGGGGTTATTTGGGTGGAATCTCGCGACCGTTCCGCTGATCGATTGGATTTCCTGTAATATTCTCGGATCTCCCCACACTCACTTCAGAGCGACCCTTCTCGGAAAGGTCGCCAACCGGCTGGACTCCATGGAGATGGAAATGCAATCACGATGGGGACGCCGGTCGACCTGAGGTGTCCTGGAGAAGTTGAAAAGGAGTCGAGCGTTGAAAATGAAAAATGCCAAGAAGTTCTCCCTGCTTGTCCTCGCGATAGCCGTGAGTGTGACTCTTTACTCATTGGTCTCTCGCCACATCTGTTTCGCGGGTTCCTCAGCAGAACCTGGTGATCCTCCCTCAGCGATCAAAGGCTTAGATTACGGCCTTTATGAAGACGCGCTGAGCCGGTTCCTGGATGATCGCGGTATGGTCAATTACCGCCAACTCAAGAATGATCGGGGGGAGCTGGATCAGTTTACTGAAACCCTGGGAGCTCTGAGTCAATCGACATATCAGAATTGGAATCAGGCCGAACAACTCTCATTCTGGATCAATGCGTACAACGCACTCACGTTGAAAGCTGTCATTGATCATTACCCGATTCAGGCAAGCTTTTTCAAATCGCTGGTTTACCCAAAGAACAGTATCCGGCAGATCCCGGGTGTGTGGGATGAACTGAACTTCCCGGTTCTGGGTCGCCAACTGACCTTGAACGACATCGAGCACCAGATCATCCGGAAGGAATTCCCGGAGCCTCGCATTCACCTGGCTCTCGTGTGTGCTTCCGGAGGTTGCCCTCCACTTCGAGGAGAACCTTACAGGGGAGAAACGCTCGAGACGCAACTCGAAGATCAGGCCAAGGTATTTCTTTCCGATCCGGAGAAGTTTCGTATCGACAGAGAACAGAACCGAATCTATCTGTCCGCTATCTTTGACTGGTTCAAACAGGACTTTACTGAGAAATACACCACAGAGACGGGCTTTCAAGGAGGCACGGATGCCGAGCGTCCCGTACTCAAATTCATCAGTTCGTATCTAAATGAACAGGACGCCCAGTATCTGCGCGAGGGGAAATACAAGATTGAGTATCTGGACTACGACTGGTCACTCAACGAGCAGTAGACAACTCGGCCCCGAGTCCATCCGCTATTCGATTGACATAGTTGAAGTAAGCCATCCCCACTGAACCAAAAACTTCAAGTTCCCTAGAAAAAGGTCTTGCAGCATGATCATCCTATCCGGTCTCGTACTCACCGCCGTTTTTCTCGCTTACGCGAATGGAGCCAATGACAATTTCAAAGGAGTTGCGACGCTGTTTGGAAGCGGAACAACCAGCTACCGCATCTCCTTGGGCTGGGCCTGTCTGACCACGTTGGCGGGCTCTCTCGGTGCGGTCTGGCTGTCAACCAAACTGGTGACTGTATTCTCAGGCAAAGGTCTCGTTCCAGACGCCCTCGCCGCTACGCCTTCCTTCCTCATTTCGGTTGGGCTGGGGGCAGCCGCGACGGTGGTAATCGCAACCTGGCTGGGTCTCCCAATCTCGACGACACATTCGCTGACGGGAGCGCTTGTCGGTGCCGGTCTGGCTCGAGGTCCTGTTGCATACGGGGTATTGGGTACCAAGTTTTTCTTACCCCTCTTATTCAGCCCGCTTGTAGCGGCTCTCCTGGCTACGTGTATCTATCTTGTCTTTAGGGCAATTCGACTCAAAGCCGGCATCGATAAGGAAAGCTGTCTGTGTGCTGGACCTAATGTGCTTGAGTCACAGCTGGTAGCCGCCTCTGGCGAACGGCTGTTTCGAACGATTTCACCATTCACCTTACACGTTTCGTTGAAGCGTGATTGCCGGGAATCTTATCTTGGAGATTTCGCGGGTATCTCGATTTCGAACTTGATTGACAGACTCCATTTTCTCAGCGCTGGCGCGGTAGGCTTTGCCCGCGGCCTCAACGATACTCCGAAGATCGCTGCACTCCTGGTGGCGGGCAGTGTCCTGACGCCCTTTCATCGTTACCTGGTCGTTGCCGTTTTCATGGCACTGGGCGGGTGGTTATCGGCACGACGGGTGGCAGAAACCATGAGTCACAAGGTGACTACCATGAATTCTGGCCAGGGCTTCTCCGCGAACCTTTCGACTGCGTTCCTGGTGATCGTTGCTTCCCGTTTTGGACTGCCCGTCTCGACTACCCATGTCAGTGTAGGTTCGATTTTTGGAATCGGCGCCGTATCTGGCGGGTACGAGAGAAAGGTCGTGTCGAAGATCCTGCTTTCTTGGATTGCCACACTTCCCCTGGCCGCCCTATTATCTGCCGGGATATCGGTGTGTCTTACGATATTTGCATAAGGAGGCGGAAGGTCTAAGGCAGCAGAGCCGCAACCAAGACTTGAACAACAAGTGCGATGCTCACAGCCGCCCTCTCCTGATAAGGAATAGCGTCTTTCATATTGTCCATGTTTTCACCTCAAGTTGATGATTTACCTTTCTCTCTATAACTAAAGATGGCTACGGAGTTGAATAGGGTTGGTCGACTTCCAGACAAATGAGACTCGGACCTTTGCAGTTCTCAACAACTCTCATTCTGGATCAATGCGTACAACGCACTCACGTTGAAAGCGGTCATTGATCATTACCCGATCCAAGCAGGCTTTTTCAAAATGCTGGTTTACCCAAAGAACAGTATCCGGCAGATCCCGGGTGTGTGGGATGAGTTGAACTTCCCGGTTCTGGGTCGCCAACTGACCTTGAACGACATCGAGT
>JAUWTT010000239.1 GCA_030614585.1 Acidobacteriota bacterium | reverse complement strand
CCGGAGCAACGGCAACACTCAATATCACGCTTGAACTCGGCACCGTCACCACAGAAGTAGAGGTCAGCAGTACTTCAGTACAGGAGATTACGACTGACCGAATGGAGATTGCCGACATCAAGGATTCCGGGCGAATTCGACAGCTGCCACTAAACGGCCGAGCGATTACTGGGCTGTTTGACCTTACACCCGGCGTTGAAGGCGGTGGAAATGCGCGTGTAGTGGGCCAGAAGGTCGGATCGTTGGAAATCACCATGGATGGTATCTCGCTGGTTGACCGGTTCGGTGGTGGAATGGCCCGCGTCCAACCCGGCCTCGACACGGTTCAGGAATTCCGCATCGAGACGGTCGGCTCGGATGCCCGGTACTCACGTCCGGCTACGGTCACTCTGTCAACCCGCAGTGGGACAAACGAACTCCATGGCCGTGCAGTTTGGACTTACCGATGAAACGATCTCGGGCGTGTGCCGCGGAGTCGGCAGGATGGAGATGAGGCTGCCAAACTCGACCGCGACGAGTTTGGCGCTTCGGCTGGGGGCCCCTTATACCTGGGGAAGCTTTACGACGGGCGGGACAAGACTTTCTGGTTCTTCTCTTATGAGGGATTACGGCAGCTGCAGGAAAGAGAGGCGATGACGGCAGCGGTTCCAACGGATGCCATGTGGGCCGGGGATCTAAGCAATCTGATGGATTCCAGCGGAAATTTGACCACAATCTATGATCCTCTGACTACTGCTCCAGACGGAACCCGCCAGCCGTTCCCAGGAAACATAATCCCTACAGACAGGATTAACCCCTTCGGCCCCAAGATGCAGGCACTGACGGCAAAACCGACAAATAGCCTTAATCCGGTCTTCGAAGAGAACTTTATTTTCTTCTATCCTCAGAACACCAACACCAATCTGTATACAATCAAAGTTGACCAGGTGATCGGTGACAGCAATCTGTCGGTTCGATGGTCGCGCAGTACTCGTCATTACGATCAGGAAGGCGGGGTTTTCGGGAATCCGGTTAACGTCGACGCTGGACTGGGGACGTCCCGTCAGGACGCAACCGTTGACAACGTAGCAATCAACTTTAACCATACCTTCAGCCCAACCCTTCTGAATGAACTGCTGGGCGGGATGAACCGATCGTTCAAGAGTTCTGGAACACTTGCAGATTTCAAAGATTGGCCGGCTGAGCTAGGCCTTCCCAATCCATTCGGAGTAGAAGGCTGGCCGACCCTTTACGCTTACGACTCCTGGCCTTACGGTTACTGGGATTCCGACAACCTGAAGGATGAGAATCTGACCGGCATCGTTATCGAAGACAATGCGACTTGGGTGACAGGTAACCATGTCCTGCAATTCGGTGGGAAATACCGGCGTGAAATGAATGATGTTCAGGAGAGGCAGCAGGCCCAGGGTTCCCATGACTTTGGATCCCAGTGGACATCCCAGTATGATCCGACTAACGACAACCGCGTTTCCCGAACGGGAAATGGTTTTGCCAGCATGCTGCTGGGACTGCCGACCTGGATGTCAGCGAGGTACAACCGTGGTTTCTTCTACTTTCGGCAGAATGAAACCGCCATTTATGTTAACGACAAATGGCGGGTGTCGCCGAATCTGACCATCAATCTTGGACTCAGGTGGGATGCATGGTCACCTTATCAAGAAAGGGACAGCCGTCTAGCGGTCGTCGATACGAGCACTGCTCTCACCGACTTCCAAGTAACCACGCCACATAACAACACCATGGCGAGTCTACCCGGGATTCCCCCGTCACTGCTCGGTTCGTGGGCGGCTCGCGGCTTGGGGTGGACAACGGCCGATGCCTCAGGTTATCCAGGAGCTCTGTTTGCATCTGACTGGAATAACTTTGGACCGCGTATCGGTATTGCCTACCAAATCGGCGACAAAACGGTCATTCGCGGCGGCTATGGAGAATATTTCTGGACCATGCCTTTGTCCCAGATCCTTCAGGTCTCCAGAACTCAGCCTCCTATGGACGGACGGTACGAGACTGATCCTAATTGGGATATCGACGGGACCGGAAACTGGGCATTGAGGAATGCCCCCACGGACGACATGTACGTTGAGAACAGAACCATTCCTATCGACGGAATTGTCGCGTTGAGCTCATCAGCGCGCCCCGGTGTTGCCTGGGATGGGCGGAAGTGGAGTGACGCCCGGTCCCAATCCTGGCATGCCACCGTGGAACATGAATTCATGCGGGATACAGTCTTCAGGGGTTCCTATTTGGGTAACCACGGCAGTAACCTGGAACAGCGCTTTATGCTCAATAGCCGGGAGGCCGAGTACAACTACGTGGGCAGAACGGGTACCGGACCTACCGGCAGCCGGGATCTGTTACGCCCCAACCCCGATTTCAACCTCACCGGGATTAGCAGAGACGGCATTTCCAATACTCACTCGGCCCAGGCAGAAGTTGAGCGGCGTTTCGGGAACGGCATCGGTTTCCAAGCGTTCTACGTCTTTACGCGCTCTCTGACGACGACTGATGCGGGTGGATTCACCAGTGGCGGTGGCGGCATCAACAACACCAACGGTGTTAATGCCGTTCCCGAATATGCCAATTTGTTCCAGTACGACAATTCCCTGGCTCCGCATTTCGATAGTGACCCTGGCCTTGACTATCGTCGAGGCCTTGTCTACTACAACTCGTCCAATATCCCCGCTCACCAGTTCAAGTTCAACGGCATAGTAGATCTGCCATTCGGGACCGGTAGGAAATGGGGGACCGATGCGTCTCGTGGCCTTGACGCCGTAATCGGCGGGTGGCAAGTCGCCTTCATCGGAAACATTCGAGGCGGTTTTTGGAGAGGCATCAGCAGCGCGAGGTGGATGTACGGAGATCCCACGCTCGGTTCAGATGAACGAATCGAGATGACGATCTTCGGGCAGCGTCAGACCCTCTGGTTCAAGGGTGATTTTGACCCGAGCCTGGCAGAGGCAACCACGGGTGACCTTGAATCTGCGGTGCCGTCGGATCGTTCTCAAAGGGCAATCCACCCGGCAGGTCCGAACTTCGATAACAGGTTGCCACAGGTTCAGGCCGATGGAACGACCCGGGATACGCCTATCGGAGAACTCTACAACAATAGTCCGCGGAATTTCTATCGAGGACCAGCGGGCTGGGGCCTCGATTTCTCGATCTTCAAACACTTCGTCGTGACTGAGGACGTGAATATCCGTTTTACTGCGGACTTCTTCAATGCCTTCAACCACCCGATCGATCCGGACCCGAATACTTCGACGGGGTTGGTCAACAATGGAACTCAGAGAAACGCAGCCAGGACAATCCAGTTCTCACTGCGATTGACCTGGTAATACCGTATGACAGGGAAGGCGCCCGATACCAGGGCGCTTCCCTCTTCTCATCAGGTTGGCAGAAAGTGGAAATCCCTCCTTTTGCAAATGACGCGTAGCCGGTGTTCTACACGTTTCTTTCTGCCAGCCTGACTCCACAGACTTCCGGCCCTAAGCTTCAGAGAAGCTTCAATCGGCAAAGGAACAGAGCATGGACGGTAGGCAGCGCGTATTGCGTTTATTCAGTGGGAAGAGTATTGACTGTCTTCCGAACATGCCCATCACCATGATGTTCGCCTCCGCACAGATCGGCGCACCCTATGGCCAGTATTCGGTCGATAACCGTGTGTTAGTTGAAGCTCAGATCGCGGTAGCTGAAAGATTTGGATTCGACCATGTCTCAGGGATCACCGAGACTCGGGAAGCACCCGATTGCGGTGCGGTGATCCAGGCTTTCCATGATCAGCCTTATGCGATTGACGAAAGCCGTTCCCGGTTAGCTGACAAGAACGTCTTGGCCGAACTCAAGTTTCCCGATCCCCATAAGGCCTTCCACATGTCTGACCGGCTACAGGCACTCACGAGCCTCAGAGAAAGAATTGGCGACAGGAAAATTGTCGAGGGTTGGGTGGAAGGTCCCTGTGGTGGTGGGGCCGACTTGCGCGGTATCAATCGGCTAATGCTAGATTTTTTCGATGACCCGAAGTTCGTTCACGATCTTTTCGAGTTCGTGACGGAAGGGGCAGTGAAGTTCGGTTGGGCCCAGATCGAAGCTGGAGCAGAGATAATCGGCCTCGGAGATCCTGCGGCATCTCTGGTCGGACCGGCCATCTACCGTGAATTTGTGTGGAAATACGAAAAGCGGATTGTCGATAAGCTGCACGACGCAGGAGCCTTCGTACGGCTCCATATCTGCGGCAATACACGTGACCTGCTGGAAGACATGGGAAAACTCGGCTGCGAGATCATGGATATCGACTCCCAGGTGAATATGGGTGATGCCAGACGGGCCGTCGGTCCTGAACAGATTCTTGCCGGAGGTATCGATCCGGTGTCTGTACTCAGTGCCGGTACACCCGGAGAAGTGACTCGGGCTGTTGCGGAATGTCATCGGTGTGCCGGACCCAACTACATCGTGGCAGCCGGTTGTGAAGTCCCTAGGGAGACACCCGAAGAAAACCTCCGTGCCCTGGTAGCTTATGCAGAGAATGCGGCTTGCGACCTGCCGAGATTAACCACAAAATCACTAAAGCACGATTAATCCTTTGTGATTTTGTGCCTTACTGGTTAGGCCCGCGTCTCCGACCTCACAGGGCGAACCGTTGGACCTCATTCTTCCAATTTCATTTCAATAGTCTTGCGAAAACCGCGCGTGAGGATTCCATAGTAGGTCAATCCAAAGAGCATCCAGAGTGAAACCCAGGTCAGCACATCCGGATTGAGGCTCAGGAAGATCCTTCCGATGACCAACATTCCCAACAGTGGCATCAACAGATAGCGCAAGAGTTCCACAATCCCGATCTTCTCCGGTCTGTTCCGAATCAGGTATTCAAAGATCACACACAGGTTCACGGCAAAAAACCCAATGAAGGCGCCATAGTTGAGCACTTCGGCCGCAGTCTGAAAATTGAGAACAAAGGCCAGTGCAACTGAGACCACGGCGATCAGGAGAAGATTAAAGGCGGGAATCTGATGTTTCTTACTGACAAAGGAAAAGAACTTTCTTGGAAGCATCCCGTCCCGCCCCATCCCATACATGAGACGGGCCGCTGAGGTCTGACCGGCCAGCGCACAGGAAACTCCGGCGACGATCATGACAAAAAACACAAAGTAGCTGAAGAAAGCTCCTCCGATCCGGGTGGCAATCAGCAGAATAGCTCCGACATCCTGAGGAAGGGCGCTGTAATCGGGCCAAACCATCTGAGCCAGATACGCAATGGTTATATTGATGACTGCACAGAACAGAGCGACGAGGATTGTCGCTCTGCCGATATTGACTCTGGGATTCTCCACCTCCTCCGCAAGCGTAGATATGCCGTCAAACCCGATATAGGAGAAAATCGCAATGGCGGTTCCAGCTAGAATAATCGAGGAGGAGAAGGTCTCGGGATTGTAGAAGGGTTTGGTGGAAAACAGTATCCCTTCGCCAACACCATTCTTCAAACTGATTACGGCGAGGATCACGAACAGAGCCGCTCCCACGATCATGGCAACTGTCATTACCGAATTAGCTCCAGCCGTTACCTTGATTCCCAGGATATTGACAACCGTCATGAACACCACGAATCCGATGATCCAGAGCCACGGCGGAACGTTCGGAAAGATCTGTAAGCAAAGATCCCTGGCGGCGATCACGCTCAAAAGCGGTACCAGTAAGTAACTCAGGAACAGGGCCCAACCGACAATGAATCCTGCGTGAGGATGAAGGGCCTGTCGGGAGTATGAATAAGCTGAACCTGCAACCGGATGCCGATAGGCCATTTTGGCATAGCTCGTGGCTGTGAAGAAGAGAGCAACAAAAGCGATCAGGTACGCGGTACTCATGTGTCCAAGACATACGATTGCAACGATCCCGAGCATCGGGAAAGGCGCAGTCGGTGTCACATAAGCCAATCCATACGCAATCAGATGCCGCAACTTCAGAACCCGCTTGAATTCCTGTTTGTATCCGTATGCGGACAGAGAGTCTTCCTGGGAAGGAACCGGTTTGTTTTCGTTTGACGACACTATTTCACCTTTCCCTTTCTTGATTTCTGCCTGTTTGCCGGCCAAGGTGCTTCTCAACTTCACAAACCCAGAATCCGGTGCGGGTCTTCTTCCCTTTCAACTCAACTTGAAACAGCTACCCTGTCAGGCGGTATCAACGCTTCCTGTTGATTTGCCGCCACAGAGTCCAGAACATCGGATTCTCAAAGTAAATCCGCACTTGACATTGCAACTTTCCTCGAAGATTGTATACATTATGCAAGCCCTTGAGAAGACATAATGAGAGAAAGACATGATGAGATAGGAGACACTCTAATGGGAAAGAGCATCGGTGCAGTTCTGGTAGTAGTTTGGGCAATTGCCTTCCTGATCGTCAGTGAATCTGTTGCTTCCAGCTCCGAGCCAATAGTAACGGACTTAAGAAGTGCAGGGTACAGCTTGATCCCAGCCCCCCAGGAGGTCAAT